>JAJDAM010000261.1 GCA_029261905.1 Deltaproteobacteria bacterium | reverse complement strand
GCGATCGCCATTCGCCGTGTTGTTGCCCTTCCTGCGCACATTGGGCGGGTTCGCACTGGTCGTGCTGAGCGTCATTGTGGGCGTTCGTGATTTCTCTCCAGCGATCATTCTGGGGCTCGTGACGTTGATGTGGTTGTTCCGAGTCGGCCGGCGCGAGCCGGGGCGCGGGGCATCGGTGTGGAGCCTGCTGCGGCCCGCTGTCATCCTCGCACTTGCCGCGGTGGTCGCCGCCGCGAGTTGGGCGAGAGAAAACCCCGAGAAACTTCCGTCGGGCATGCCACAGCGCGACCGAATCCTGGTTTGGTCACAGCCCGACCTGCATCCACACAGCGGTTCGCAAGTACTCGCTGGACTCGACCGGGTCAGCGAAGGCGGCTGGCGGGGTTCGCGAGATTGGTTCGGAGCCAACGAAGAGGTCATGAAAGTCCCGGCCGTGCAAGACGATTTCATCACGGCATTCCTGCTGAACCGTTTTGGCGGCTTTGCAGGACTCGGGTTGGTTGGATTGCAACTCCTCTACCTGATTCTGTTCTTTTCGTTGGGCCGCCGCATCGAGTGGATCACCGAGCGTGGTGATTTCGCGGAGCAGAGCGCCGGGCGAACGGTGGGTTTCGTCCTGTTCGGGCTCGCATGGATGCACGCGGTTCACTGGGCCATTGCCTGGTCCAACACGTTGGGCCTGCTGCCCGTGATGGGACAACCGATGACCTGGCTTTCGGCGGGAAACAGCCACCTGTTGGGTTTCACCCTGCCGAGCCTGCTCGTAGCATTGGTGACGAGCTGGGTTGCGCGAGAGCGCTAGAAGCCATCACGAAGCGATTCATTCGTCACGAACGATCGATGGAGGGGGATCCGATGACGACAACGGACAGTGCGCTGTTCATCCAAAACATCTTCGAGGAAGCCAGACCGAGGTTCGCCGATCTGGCGCGCCGCTTCGTGGACGATCCGGACGCGGTCGTCGACCAGGCCGCGGCAGTCTTCGATGCGATGATCCCCGAGATGGCGTACCGGGAGAAACCCGACCACCCGATGGCTTCCGCGGTTTTCGAATGCAGCGCGAACCTGGCGGTGTACCTCGTCTTGAAAGAGCGCGGCGTCGACGCCCACCGCTTCGGCAACGCGATGCTCGAGGGGATGGCGAGCGCTCCCGTGGCTGCCGCTCCCGCCGAGACCCGGCGAGGCTCGCGGCCGGCGAGTGAGAAACCATCCATTCCCGAACGCCTCGCAGCGTTCACCGCGATCGCCAGAGCTTCGGAAACAGAGGCTCTACCCGGCGAGTTCGTCTACGAGACCGTTTTCGACGATCCGCAGGAGTTCGACTGGGGGATGAACGTCAAGTCGTGTGCGATCTGCTCGGCCTATTCCAAGCACGACGCGATGGACCTGGTCCCGTACATGTGTGCCACCGACGACGTCGTGAGTGATCGGGAAAACCAGGGGCTCCGCCGCACCGGAACGATCGCCGTGGGTGCGAGCCATTGTGATTTCCGTTTCAAGCGCGGAGGCGACCCGCTGCGGCTGGCTCCGCAATACCCCGATCGGGTCCGGCCCGGCGATCGCGAATAACGGCCGGCCCGCCGAAGCCTGCGTCCGTTGACTCCGGCCCACCCGATCCCTTATACAGCCGACGTGTCCAACGACGAACGAACCAGAGCAGAAGGCAGCGCGACCGAACGGGACGAGCGTGCGAGACGCTATTGGCGGGCGAACCTGCGGATCCTGACAATCTTGCTGTCGATCTGGTTCGTGACCTCGTTCGGACTGGGCATCCTGTGGGTCGAGCAGCTCAACGAGTTCCACATGGCCGGGTTCCCGGTCGGATTCTGGTTCTCCCAGCAGGGTTCCATCTATGTATTCATCGTACTGATCTGGGTGTATGCCCGCTGGATGGATCGGCTCGATCGCGATCACGGAATCGACTGAGCCGGCTGTGATGATCCCGAGATGAGTACCCAGAGATGAGTATCCAGGCGTGGACGTACCTGATCGTGGGTTTGAGCTTCGTGCTCTACATCGCGATCGCAATCTGGAGCCGGGTGCGAACCACTTCGGACTTCTACGTGGCGGGGCGCGGCATACCGGCGCTTGCCAACGGCATGGCGACCGGGGCCGACTGGATGAGCGCAGCGTCGTTCATCTCGATGGCCGGCCTGATCTCCTTCATGGGGTACACCGGCACCATCTACCTGATGGGCTGGACGGGTGGATACGTGCTGTTGGCGCTGCTTCTGGCGCCTTACTTGCGCCAGTACGGCAAGTTCACCGTTCCGGAGTTCGTCGGCGATCGGTACTACTCGCAGACCGCTCGCGTGGTTGCGGTGCTGTGCGCGATCTTCATCTCGTTCACGTATGTGGCTGGACAGATGCGCGGCGTCGGCATCGTCTTCTCCCGTTTCCTCGAAGTCGACATCGAGACCGGTGTGGTCTTCGGCGTGGGTCTGGTGTTCATCTACGCGACGCTCGGCGGCATGCGCGGCATCACCTACACACAGGTCGCGCAGTACAGCGTGCTGATCTGCGCCTACTTGATTCCGGCCGTGGCGATTTCGGTCAAGATGACCGGCAATCCGATTCCTCAGCTGGGATTCGGCTCGACGGTGATCGAAGGCGAAAATGCCGGCATGTACCTGCTTCAGGCAATCGACCAGATTCATCGCGATCTCGGCTTTCCCGAATA
>JAJDAM010000260.1 GCA_029261905.1 Deltaproteobacteria bacterium | reverse complement strand
TCGAAGCCATGCCGGGCTACGTCGACGTGGACAAGAGCCTCAAGCTCGGACTGCCGGAGCTGCGCGTCGTGCCGGACCGCAAACGAGCCGCGGCCCTCGGCGTCGACGCCCAGAGCGTGGCTTCCGCGATCCAGGCGATGGTGGGCGGACTCGATGTGGGCGTCTTCAAGGAGGCCGGTCGGCGCTACGACATTCGCGTGCGACTCGATGAGAAAGACCGCATCGACCCGGCCGCGATTGGCCGCCTGTTCGTTCGCAACGATCGCCGTGAGCTCGTCGAACTGCGCAATCTGATTCAGCTGGAAACCGGCGCCGCGCCATCCGCGATCACACGCGCAGATCGCCAACGCAGCGTGTCGATCACCGGCAACCTCGTCGGCAAGGCCCTCGGCACTGCGATCGAGGAGATCCGTGCGCTCAGCACCGAGGTGTTGCCCGATGGCGCCACGCTCGAACTGGGCGGCAACGCCGAATCGATGCAGGAAGGCATGGCCGAACTCGGGCTTGCGCTGGGCCTGGCGGTGCTGGTGATCTTCATGGTGCTCGCCGCGCAGTTCGAGAGCCTCGTACACCCACTGACGGTGATGCTCGCACTGCCGCTCGCGATGGTGGGAGCACTTGCGGGATTGTACGTGAGCTCGAACACACTGAACCTGTTCAGCATGATCGGAATCCTGCTGCTGTTGGGCCTCGTCACGAAGAACTCGATTCTGCTTGTCGACTATGCGAACCAGCTGCGCGCGCAGGGGATGAACAAAGTCGAGGCGATCCGTACCGCCGCACCGGTCCGGATGCGGCCGGTCCTGATGACCGCGTTCTCGATGATTTTCGGTGTGCTCCCAGCCGCACTCGGCATCGGACCGGGCTCGGAGAGCCGCGCGCCGATGGCCATCGCAACCGCCGCCGGAATGCTTTCGTCGACGCTGCTGACACTGGTCCTGATCCCGGTCTTCTACCTGCTATTCGACGATGCCGCCGACGCCGTCAAGCGGGTGCTGCGCGGCGCGGCGGGGCGCGCCGATCCGCAGCGCGAAGGTGCGTGAGTCGGGCTCGCGAGACCCTTCGGATCTCTTTTGAGTCGTCGCCCGCCCCGTCGTGGATCGGGCGCTAGCTGACACCAGGACGAGTCACGAGTTCCACCCAGAAGATCCCCCGAAACTCCCCAACGCTGAATCCGGTCGCCTGATCCTGCGGATAGACCTCGCGGATTCGCTCTCTCAACGGTTGAGGCAGATCCGTGCCGTGGCATGTCAGGCATAGCGGCTGCATGTAGATGGCTTCGGCGTAGCCGAACCGCTCGTCGTCGATGCGGACCGATCGATGCGGGAGTTCTCCGACCACCGAATCGCGCACCGAATCGCGAAGTTCTTCGAGAATCGGACGCATCCACGGCCGGGGCGCATTCTCCGGGTTCCGCAACCGATGGCTCGACCGTCCGACGTGCAGACTCTCAGTAGCAACGGAGTCTGCGATCCGCGGCGCTTCCAATCGACACGCATCGATCGCGGCCTCCGGCCCTTTGGACAAGCCCTTCTCGAGTGCCCCTTTGAGACCCTGCTTGAATGGCTTCAATGCTGCTTGCGCGGTTTCGACCCACTCCGACTCGGCCCCCGATTCCGCCCCGGCGTCGGAACCTTCTCCCACAGCGGCAGCAACCGGGAGGCCGTCCGCTTTCCACGCCGTCATGTGACCTTCGAGAAAGCGGACTTCACCCGCGCCAGCCAGCCACAGTCCCACGCGGGCGAGTCCCGCGCGGGGGCCGTGTTCGCAGTAGACCACGAGAGGCTCGCCTTCCTTCGTCGGCAACTCGTCGCTCCGCGACCACACCGAGTAGAAGGGAATGTGAACGGCGCCGGGAACATGGGAGGTTGAAAACTCACTCTCCGAGCGCACATCCAGAATGGGTGGGGACGAGCCGGACTCGATTTCGCGAGCCAATTCGAAGCGATCGATGTTCGGAGCGCAGGCCACGGTCGCAACGAGGATGGACAATGCGCCGACCAGCCACGCTCTCCTCATCGCAGAAGTCACGTCGTCACTCGGGACGTCGTGCGCTGACGATCCACACAGCCGCAGACATCTTCACCCCCGACTCGTGCTCATAGGGCTCGAGTGCGGTGCGAACGTCGGTCAGTACCTTCGCACGCAGCTCGCTGTCCACCTCCCGCAATACAGCGCCGAGTGGGCCAAGCTGCATCACGAACTCGACCGTCTGGTCCAGTGTGCGTCCCCCACCCACGAGGATCTCCTGGTCCACCGCCTCGTGTGCGATCTCCTCGAAGCCGGCCGCAGCCAGAATGGCCTCGACCCGCGTCGAGTCTGCGAATGCGAATGGGCCCGGTGCAGTCGGATCCGGGGGTGGGCCGCTCGGCGGTAGGTGCTTGGCTGCGGCCGCCAGCGGAACCATCATCCACGGATTCTCACCGAGCGCACGCCACGTCACACACGTGAGACGGCCACCGGGGCGAAGCGCCGTCAGAAGGTTTGCGAATGCCTTTTCCGGTTCCGCAAAGAACATCACACCAAAACGCGAGAAAAGCCGATCGAAGCTGGCCGTGAATGGCTCGATCTGCGCATCGACGTTGCGAAATTCGAGATTCGAATGGCCCGCTTCCTTGGCGCGAGCCTGCGCTCGCTCCAGCATGACGGCGGAAATATCGATCCCGACGACGGCGCCCGAATCTCCGACGCGCTCCGCCAGCTGAAGGCTGGTCTGGCCACAGCCACAGCCGACATCGAGTACGCGTTCGCCGGTCGCGATTGCAGCGCGGGCCATTGCGGCCTCACCCAACGATGTGATCTGCGCATCGATCACATCGTTCAGCTCGACCCAGCGTGCACCCGACACCTCGTTCCAGTATTCGATCTGTTGTGCGTTCGGTCCCTCGGCTGCGATTCGATCCATCTCTCCTCCTGATTGCTCGATTCCGATTTCAAGCGGACCCCGCGTCAGCTCTCGTGCTTGCGACTCATGCGTTCGATGCCGCCCAGAAACAGATCGGTCGCGAATTCGGTGGCCGTTTCGACATCCGCTTGCGTGTGGACCGCGCGAAGCGCCAGTTCAGTGCCCACCGCCACTGCGGCGAGCGCCATCGATTCGAAATCCATCTGCGGTACGACACCCTCTCGTGCTTTCGTGCGCAGGTCTTCCGTCAGGTCGGCCACCGCTGGATCGAGTGCCTTGACGGACGTCAGCTCCTCGATCTCCCCCGCGTTGCGCATCACCAGTTCCCGGATCGTCTCGTCTTCGACAAAGCTCTCGAAGCACGCTCGAAATGCGGAGCGCAACAGATCTTCGAGCGTCTCGGCAGCCTCGCGCGCCTCGTGGACGCGGCGACGCAGCTCCAGCTGAAAATCCGCGATCAGCTCGTGAAGCAGCGCGTCCTTGTCTGGGAAATAGTTGTAGAAGGTCCCGCTGGCGAGGTCGGTGCGACGGATGATGTCCCGCACCGTCGTCGCGCCGAAGCCGACTTCGCAAAACGCCTCCCGTGCAGCTTGGAGAATCGCCGCGCGGTTGCGCTGCGCATTCTGTCCGCGCTTTCCGAGTTCGGCGGCGTGCTGCGGGCTTGCATCGCTCTGCGAGTCCATCCTCAGCGCGCAAACACGTTCGGAGCGTCCGGTGCGAACTCGGCGAGCAGAAAGCGCTCCTGTGGCTTCTCGGATGCCGTCTTCGGGATTTCGGTCACCACCTGAAGATAGGAGGGCACGAAGTTGGACTCCAGTGCGTTTCGGCACTCGGCGAAAACAGCTTCGGGCGAGAACGCCGACGCGTCGCGCACGACGATTGCGGCGACGACGTCCTTCTCGCCGGGCGCGCCGGATGCCGCCTCGATGCCGTAGACGAACACATCGGTCACGAACGGGATCTCGGCGATCGCCTTCTCGACAAAGCTCGTGTTCACGAAATCGCCGTTGTGCCGGATGCCGCCCCCCTTGCGGTAGTCGAAGAAGAACCAGCCGTCGGCGTCGGTATGTCCGATGTCCCCGCTGCGCAACCAGCCGCCGTGCGTCTTCTTCTCGGATGCCTCCGGATTCTCGTGGTACTCGACGATGGCATGGCTGCCGTCCAGCGGACGCGAGCAGATTTCGCCAGATACTCCCGGCGGACATTCGCGGTCGGCGTCGTCGAGGATCTTCATCTCCAATGTCGGCGGCGGTTTGCCGAACGAACCCACCGGCCCGACACCCACCGGGTTGAACGCGAGTCCGCCTTCCATCGCCGCGTACCACTCCAGAATCTCGACGTCGAAACGTTCCGCAAAGGACTCCCAGATCGCGACCGGCATGCCTGCGCTCGTCACACGCCGCACCGGGTTGTCGGCGTCGTCCGGTCGGCGGGGTTCCGAATAGATTGCGGTCGCCATTCCACCCAGCAGCGAGAATGCGGTACAACCGTATTTTCGGCACACGTCCCACAACTTCGACTTCGTGAAACGCCGACTGAATACCGCGCGCAGTCCCAGCGCAAGCGACGGCCCCAGTGTCACGGCCTGGGCGTTGCCGTGGGTCAACGACAATCCGGTGTAGGGTCGTTCGTCGGACTGATAGCCGGCGATCATCCCCAACGCCGCGTATGCGCCGAAGCGCGCATTGGGGAACACGATGCCCTTCGGGTCCCCCGTCGTTCCCGACGTGTAGATGATCTGCAACGGATCCATCGAGTCCTGCAGCCGGACATCCAGCGTCGCCACCGGTTTCGTCAACAACTCGGACAACGAGTCCACGCCAGCGAAGTCCGAGATCGATGGTGCGTCGGGATCTTCTCCAGATTCGAGCGCGAGCACCCAGGCGAGATTCGGGTTGGAGTCGCGCGCGGCGGCGACCTCGGGCAACCCATAGTCGGCGCACACGACGCCCCGACAGTTCGCGTTGCGCAGCATGTAGGCGAGCTTCTGACCCTTCGTGCGGGGATCGACCGGCACGAACACGCACCCCGTGATCGACGCCGCGATCATCGCCTCGACGAACTCGGGATGGTTGCGCATCATCAATGCGAATCGGTCGCCGCGATCCATCCCGCGCGCCACCAATCCCGCCGCGATCCGGTTCGCGTTCGCCGCGAGCTGCCCATACGTGCGCACCTCGTCGGGCGTCGCGTTGCCGTCGAGGCTCAGGTGCTCGAAGGTGAGCACATCGAGATCAGGCTTCTGTTCTGCGCGGATCGCGATCTGATCTGCGAGAACCAGCTCGTCGCGTTTCCGCATGACCGTCTCCTTCCCGTTCCCGATTTCCCGTTCCCGATGTGTCAGCCGACGTTCAGCCCATCAGGTTTTCAGTATCGTCACGCACATCGCGGCCACATCCGAACCGATGTTGCCGCCTCCGTTCTGCGCGAGGCCGATGCGCGCACCTTCGACCTGGCGATCTCCGGAGCGACCCTGCAGTTGCTCTGTCAGCTCGACGATCTGCGCGATTCCGGTTGCTCCGACCGGGTGCCCCTTGCGGAGCAGACCCCCGGACGTGTTGACCGGAAGTCGGCCGCCCAGTTTCGTCGCCCCCTCGTCGATCAGCTTGCCGCCGTCGCCTTTCGGACAAAGCCCGAGGTAGTCGTAAGCCATGATCTCGGCCGGCGCGGACGCATCGTGCAACTCCACGACGCTCAGATCTTCCGGACCGATGCCGGCTTCCTCGTACGCTTCACGCGAACAGACATCACCAGCACCCTCGTCCGCATACTCGTGATCCCAGCCGGAACGCAGCACGCTGGACACCACCCGCACCGGCTTCGCGATTCCCAATTCGCGTGCCTTCGCTTCGCTGACCAGCACGACCGCAGCCGCACCATCGCCGATCGGCGAACACATTGGCCGCGTCAACGGCTCTGCGATCATCGGTGCGGCCAGCACCTGTTCGACGCTGAGCGCTTCGCGAAACTGGGCGCGCGGGTTCATGCTGCCGTGATACGAATTCTTTGCTGACACACCGGCGAAGTGCTCCACCGTCGTGCCGTATTGCTGCATGTGGCCGCGCGCGGCAGCCGCGTAGATGTCCATGAACATCGACCGCTTCTCGCCCGCCCCTGACGCACCACTCTTCGCTCCACTCTGCTTGGCGCTACGCTGCAGCCGTTCGACGATTTCGGCCATCGCCTCGACATCGACCGCACCCGAGAACGCGCTGAACGACTTGCGCTTGTCCGGGTGGTAGAGCTTCTCGACGCCGAGCGCGAGCACGACGTCATAGAGGCCGGCGCTCACCATGGCTGCGGCCTGGTTGAGTGCCGTCGACGCGCTCGCGCAGGCGTTTTCGACATTCACGACCGGCAGCCTTCCGAGACCGATCGAGCGCAAGATCACCTGTCCGCGGATGCACTCCTGCCCGGTGACGAGTCCCGCGGCGGCATTGCCCACCCACGCGGCCTGCAACGCGTCGAGGCCGATACCGGCATCTGCGACGGCCTGTTGCACGGCTGCGGCGCCCAGCGCCTTCAGCCCGGTGTCCATGTGCTTTCCGAACGGCGTCATACCGACACCGGCGACGATCGCATCGAGCTTCATCGTGCTCTCCTGGGCCTGTCAGTGGCCTGTCAATGGCCTGTCAATGGCCAGTCGATGGCCGGTCACAGCAGGCCGTGCCCCTTCACGCCGAGGGCGTTCTTCAGGTATTCGAGTTCTGCCTCGCGCCACGGTGTGGGTGCGGGGTTCTGGAGCATGCCGTCTTCTGTGAGTTCATCGACGACTTCCTGCGAGCGCGGGAAGGACTTCCCGTAGCCGTTCATGTGAAACAG
>JAJDAM010000259.1 GCA_029261905.1 Deltaproteobacteria bacterium | reverse complement strand
ACCATCAGCCGATCTTCCGCTTGGCGAGGATCAATGCGCCGACGATCGCCGCCAGCAGCAGCAACGACGACATCTCGACCAGCAGCACGTAGTCGGTATACAGCGCGATACCGACGACCCGGTACCCGCCGAAGCCCTCCGGCACCGTTTCAGGCGACACGAATGCCGTGGGGTCACCGATGATGCCGCGCAACACCTGGGCGAGAATCACGAGCCCCGCCAAACCCATCGAGAACTTGATGAACTTCTGTCCGCCCGGTGGGAACTCGTCGGTCGAGAGGTTCAGCAACATCACGACGAACAGGAACAACACCACGATCGCACCGCCGTAGACCATGATCTGGATCGCTGCGATCAGATAAGCATCGAGAACGACATACACCGCACCCAACGCGACCATCGTCACCACGAGGCTCATCGCGGACGCGACGACGTTTCGCAGGTTCAAGACCATCCCGAGTGCCCCGGCGATCGCCAGGATCCCGAATATGTAGAACAAGATGGCTTGAGCGCTCACAGCGTCCTCGTCGTTCGCGTGCTGATCGTTCGCGGGCTCATGAGTGTCCGGCTCATTTCAGCCACAAGATCACCAACCCGGTGACAAAAATGTTCACGATCGACAGCGGCAAGATGATCTTCCAGCACAGGCTCATGACCTGGTCGTAACGGAACCGGGGCAGCGACCAGCGCAACAACATCTGTACCCAGATCATGATGAGGACTTTGACCATGAACGTGGCGAAGTGAATGACTACGCACAGCCCAGTCGCAAAACCGACGCCGAAGATCGAAGAAACGCCACCGATGATGTCCTGGGTCGAGAGGAACGGAACCGCCCAACCGCCCAGGAAGATCGTCGCCACGAGGCCGGCGATCACGATGACTTCGATGAACTCGGACATGAAGAACAGTCCGAATCGCATCCCCGAGTACTCGAGGTGATAGCCGGCGATGATTTCGGATTCGCCTTCCGGCGTATCGAACGGCGGCCGCTTGTTTTCGGCCATGATCGCGGCCAGGAACATCACGAATGCGAGCGGCTGGTAGAAGATTCCCCAAGCCGGCAGTCGCAACCAATCGAAGCCCTCGTATAGCTCGATGCCGAACACCCGATCGAAGAATCCCAGCAGCCGGAAAGTCGTGTCCTGCGCGATCGCCATGTCCTGCAACTGCAGCGTTCCGAATACCATGAATACGCCGACGACCGACAGGCCCATGGTGACTTCGTACGAGATCATCTGCGCGGATGCGCGCAGCGAACCCAACATCGACCAGTTGTTGTTGCTCGCCCATCCGGCGATCACAGTGCCGTAGGTGGCGATCGATCCGATCACGAAGATGTAGAGCAGACCCCAGTCGATGTCGGCGACGACCAGGTTCAGCTTCGTATCGCCAAACTGGTAGACGCCGCCGAATGGAATCACCGCATAGGCGATGATCGCTGGCACGGCCGCGATGACCGGTGCGATCAGGTGCAACACCTTGTTGGCCCCGAGTGGGACGGTGTCTTCTTTCGTCATCAACTTGATGACATCGGCGGCCGGGTGCAGCAACCCCAAGATCGTAATGCCGTTGATGTCGGCACGGTTGGCACCGATGCGGTCCTGCATCACGGCGCTTTGCTTGCGCTCGATCCAGGTGATGACCGGCGCGATCGCCGCAACGATCACGATCAGGATGAAGAGCGCTTTGACGACGACAGCGACTTCCATCTAGGTGGGTTCCCCACCATCGCCGGCTGCCGAAGCGATCACCCGTCCGCCGTCACCGACCGTATCCAGATCGATTCCTGCGAACGCCGGGTTGGAGCGGGCGAGTTCGCGAGAGACCTCGTGTGCGTCGAATCGGCCGTCGAATCCGTCCAGGCCCATGGCCGCGCCGATCTTCGCGATCACTTCACCGTCGCTATAGGCCTCGAAGGCGGGCTCGACGGCGGGCTCCACGCGCTGTGCGCGGCCATCGGCATTGACCAGCAGGCCGTGTTTCTCCGCGGCGTGTCGCACCGGGAACATCACGTGTGCGACGTGCCGGAGTTCGGAAGCGTGGGTGTCGAGGACGATGACCGTGTCGAGGCCGCTCAAGAGATCTGTGCCGCCCAGAAGGCTCTCGTGCAGCGCGTCATGGCCCAGGATGACCACTGCGTCGACACCGCCGCTCGCGATCCGATCGACCACGCCCTTGGCGTCGGCGAAACCGATCGCGCGCGCCCCCGCGGCGTTGGGCGCCTTCTCTTCGCGAACCAGGATGTCGTCCGAATCACCGCGGATGACCGCGACGCCCGAGGTTTCCGAACCCAGCGCGGACAGAAAGCGTCGGAACACGAACAGGTCTTCGGTCGTGGCCTGCGCGGAAGCGATCCCGGCGATCACGCCGGCCCCTTTCGACTCGACCAGTTTCGCGAGCCGCGATGCACTGGTTTCGACCGCGGTCGCCAGGCTCGCGGTCTGGAACCGGCCCTCCTCGTCGCGCACCCCGCAGCGATCGAGTCGATCCGCTGAACCGATCTCGCGGTAGGTCATGCGACCCTTGTCGCAGATCCAGGTGTCGTTGACGTCATCGTTGCGACGCGGCTGGTAGCGATACACCTTGTTGTTCGCGACACCGAGGTGGACGTTGCAGCCGGCCGAGCAGCCGGTGCAGACACCGGGGACGTCTTCGAGAAACCAGACCCGGATCTTGAATCGGAAATCCTTG
>JAJDAM010000258.1 GCA_029261905.1 Deltaproteobacteria bacterium | reverse complement strand
TGATGTTCACCGGGCCCGTCTCGACGTTGCACGCTGCGGCTGAGCTGGCCGCATACTCGATGGTCCGGCCCAACGGCCCCACACTCGAACCCGAGGTCAAGTGGTTCCATCTCTACAACAGCCCGATGCGCGAACGCGACGAGATCGCGATTCTGTGTCATCTCGATTCGGCGACCCACATCGTCACGATCCGAGCGGTGTCCGAGGCGGTCGCCGTTCCCGCGCGCCACGAGCAGTGGCACTACCCGGAATGCATCGAAGTGCTGGAAGGCGAGTACGAGCTGACAGTTGGCTACTACTCGCGTGATACGGTCGAAAAAGCACTCCAGGCAAAGACGACCACCACCGAGTCGACCAAGCACACGACCACCCGCTGGGTCGCCGAGCCGGGTTCTGTGTACGTGCTCGCCGCTGTGATCGGCAAGCCGGTCCGGGCTCCCGGAGAGGCGCCCGCCTACCGCGTCCGGCCTCGTACCAAAGAACTGTGGACCTACGAATACAAGCTCGAGGTGAGCCACTGGAAGGCGGCTATCGTGCAACTGGGTGCCGACGATCAGCTTCTTCAGCGAATCGCTACGAATCGAGACCAGTGGCAGCGTCACGAGCGCGCGCTCTATTGACGCGCGCGCTGCCGCGTATCTGGATTGAGAGGAGCCGAGCCGGTGCACCAGGGCCTTCGTACACCCCTTTGTGATCTACTCGGCATCGAAGTGCCGATCGTGCAGGCGGGTATGGGATACGTGGCCCGCGCAGAACTCGCGGCCGCTGTTTCACAGGCGGGGGGGCTCGGTGTGATCGGGGCGGCATCGCTCAGTGCGGACGGACTTCGCGACGAGATACACAAGGTCCGAGATCTCACGGATCGCCCGTTCGGCGTGGACATCCTGTTCGCGACCGTCGGCCGACCCGCCGCAGACGAGGCGACCGTTGCGTTCACGCGCGACGTGCAGGAGCAGATCGATGTCGTGTTCGATGAACGCGTCCCGGTGCTCGCCAGTGGTCTGGGCGATCCGGGGCCGGTGGTATCGATCGCACACGAGCAGGGCATGAAGGTGATGGCGTTGGTCGGAAACACCAGGAACGCGGTTCGCGTCGCAGCGAGCGGCGTCGACGTCGTCGTCGCGCAGGGATACGACGGAGGGGGGCACACCGGACGCGTGGGGACGTTGTCACTGGTACCGGCCGTGCTCGACGCGGTCGATGTCCCCGTCGTCGCCGCCGGTGGCATCGGTGACGGCCGTGGCATCGCGGCAGTGCTCGCGATGGGGGCGGTGGGCGTATGGATGGGCACCCGATTCGTCGCTTCCCAGGAGGCCTACGCCCACGAGCACTACAAGCAACGCATCGTCGAAATCGACGACGAGGGCACCACGGTCACCCGCTGTTTCAGTGGGAAGCCGTGTCGCGTGATCAAGAACGACACGACGCAAGCGTGGGAATCGCGAGATCTACAAGACCAGATCGAACGTTTTCCGCGACAGATGCGGGTAATCAGCGATTGGCTCGGCGAAGACCCCTACATTGCGGCTCGGCGAAAGGGGAGGATCGACAAGGGCGCGATGGCGGCCGGACAGTCTTCCGTTTTGATCCACGAGCTGATGCCTGCAGCAAAAATCATCGACCAGTTGATGGCCGAGACCGAACGCGCGCTGACGGCGATCCAGGCCCTTCGCTGAAGTTGGCAGTGCCAGGAGTTGCGACGCGCCGATGACGATCAATTGGTTTCCCGGTCACATGAACAAGGCGCGCCGCGAGCTCGCGGAGGCGCTGGTTCGAATCGATCTGGTGATCGAAGTGGTCGATGCGCGGCTTCCGCGCTCCAGCGAAAATCCCATGCTGGCCGAACTGCGGGGCGACAAACCCTGCATCAGAATCCTGAACCGTAGCGATCTGGCCGACCCGATAGTGACACGCGAGTGGATGGAGTGGTTCAAAGCCACTCACGAGTTCGTCGCGATTACACTCAACGCGCGGCAGCGCGGTGCCGTACGCGGCCTTCCGAAACTGTGCCGGAAGCTGGCGCCTCACCGCGTCGCGCCCGGCAAGGCGATTCGCACCATGGTGGTCGGCATTCCCAACGTGGGGAAATCGACGTTGATCAATACGCTCGTCGGTCGTCCCATCGAGGAAGTGGGCGATCGCCCCGCGGTGACGAAAGGGCAACATCGGATCCATCTCGACAACGGCATCAGTGTTGCCGATACGCCGGGTGTCCTGTGGCCGAAGCTCGAGGACCAGTTGGGGGCGCATCGCTTGGCAGCATCCGGAGCGATTCGAGACACCGCATTCGACTACATGGAAGTCGCCGCGTTCGCGTCTCACTTCCTGCGCGAGCGATATCCTGAAGTGCTGCGAGAGCGCTTCAAATTGGACGCGATCCCGACGGGCCAGTACGAAATCCTCGAAGCCATCGGCCGTCGGAGGGGGTTTCTGAAAAGCGGTGGCATCGTCGATGTTCAGCGCGCAGCCGAGACACTGCTTCGCGAACTGCGTTCGGGCAAGATCGGCAGGATCAGCTTCGAACGCCCGGCGGATTTCGAGCCGGCCCCGTAGCCCACGCCTCTGGATGCCGTAAGCTCTCGCACTCGCAAACAAACGCGAAGCGCGCACAAGACAAGGAGCGAGCAGCTCCGGAGGATCCGCAATGACCCGCCTCGGCTACCAGATTCCCAACTTCACCTATCCCGACACGCGTCCGGACGAGATCTTCGACAACGTAGTCGCCCAGGCGAAGGCGGCCGAAGCCGCGGGATACGACCGCGTGATGGTGATGGACCACTTCTATCAGCTTCCGGGTATCGGCGCGCCGGACGAGCCGATGTTCGAGTGTTATTCGATGCTGTCGGCGCTCGCGCAGCACACGAGCAAAGTCCGGCTGTCGGCGCTCGTGACCGGAAACACCTACCGGAATCCGACGCTACTCGCGAAGACGATCACCACGCTCGATCACGTCTCTCACGGTCGCGCTTCGTTGGGGATCGGAGCGGGTTGGTTCGAGGCGGAGCACATCGCATTGGGGTTCGAGTACGGAACCTTCGGCGAGCGCTTCGAGAAACTCGAGGAGGCGCTGCAGATCATCGGTCCGATGCTTCGCGGCGAGTGCCCGACCCTGCACGGGAAGCACTACAACGCCACCGAAGCCTACAACTCGCCCGCACCGGTTTCGAAGATTCCGATCATGATCGGCGGGGCGGGCGAAAAGAAGACGCTGCGAATGGTCGCCCAGTATGCCGACGAGTCGAATCTCACCGGCGATGTGAAGGACATTCCGCGCAAGCTCGAAGTTCTGGCCGCGCACTGCGACCGGCTCGGTCGCGATCGCTCCGAGATCAAAGTGACGAAGCTGCTGATGATCGCAGTGGCGCCGACGATGAAAGAAGTCGAGGCCGATCTGGCAGCCATCGCGAAGGTCAAGGGCTGGAACGACACGATCATGGACATGATTCGCAAGGTGCTGATCTTCGGCGACGCCGATTTCGTCGGCGAGCGCATCGCGGAAGCGGTCGGGATGGGGCTCGACGGGGTGACGGTCGACCTCCCGGTGAATGGCCACAACCCGGAGCGGATCGCACTGCTCGGAGAGATCGCGTTGAAGGCGTTGGGCTAGACGCGACAGTCTGGGGTCAGGCTGCTCGCAAACAACCCCGGCGGACGATCCGCATGGCTCAGTACCCGCGCGCGTCGAGCTCGGCCTGCTCGAGTTCGACGAGCAGTTGCAGGTAGGCGGCATGCCGAGATTCGTCGAGGCTCCCGCCCGCTACCGCGTCTTGCACCGAGCAGCCCGGCTCGGCGCGATGTGAGCAATCGTTGAAGCGGCAGGCGTGTTCGAGCGCGGCTTCGAAACCCGGAAAGTGCCGAGCCAGATCGCGAGACGATACTTCCACCGGGCCGAAATCGCGGAAGCCCGGCGTGTCCACCAGCTCGCCACCGCCGGGCAACGCGTGCAATGTCGCCGTGGTCGTGACGTGGCGTCCGAGCCCGCTGGTCGTGTTGAGTTCGCCCACTCTTAATTCCAGATCCGGACAGATCACATTGAGAAGAGAACTCTTACCGACTCCGGAGGTTCCGATGAAGACCCCGCGTTTTCCCGATGCAAAGAATTCGCGCAGCGCATCGAGACCCTGGCCGTCGAGGGCCCCGACCAGGAAGGCTCGGGCACTCGACGCATATTCGGAGGCGATCTGTTCGTACAGCTGCATCGATCCCGCGAGGTCCGACTTGTTGACCACCAGTATCGGATCGATACCGGCAGATCGCGCCGAGACGATGGCACGGTCGACGAACCCGAGTGGCGACACGGGCCGGACGGCGACCACGACCCCGATCACATCGAGGTTGGACGCGATCGAGTGAACCCGTCCGTGTTTGTCCCGTCGCCTGAGTATCCCCGTCGCAGGCAGGCTGGTGAGGCCGCGTTCGTCCGATTCGACCCGGTCGCCGACGAGATGCCCGGAGTTCCGTCGCACATTGACCGAACGCTGGCTTCCGTCATCGAACCGAACCGCCACTGCGATTCCGTAGTGGGCGATGATGGTGCCGTGCTGGGATTCCGAGTCGCTCGCCATGACCTGCAGAGTATGGCAACCGGCGAATTGTTGCTGGAGTTCGGGCCGCGCACTGGCTGCGAGCAGACCTCTCGGGCTCCTCGCCCACGAAGACCTTAGGGCTCCTCGCCCTAAGGTCTGAAGAGAAATGCAGGCTAGCATCCGGCGAGGGGGCGTATTGGATGCAATGGGCGGCTGACGACGAACGACCCGTGCTCTGGGGGCTCGGTCTCGTCAGCGTCATCGTTCAAATTCCCTTTCTGGAGCGCGGCTACTCGGTCCTCGATGAGGGATCGATGCTTGCCATCGCACAGGCCCTCAGCGATGGCGAGGTGCTCTATCGCGACAAGGCGACTTTCATCAGTCCATTCATGTACGAACTGATGGGTGGCTTGCTGTGGTTGTTCGAAGGGATCTCTGAACAGACGCTCGCGGTTGGACGCTTCTTCGCCGCAGCGGTGTTCAGTGCAACCGTGCTCGCGGTCTACCAGATCGCGAGATCTTTCGTCGGTGTGAAGTGGGCCGCCATTTCGGCGCTGTCGCTGATCGTGCTCAAGCCGCTGGCGCTGCCGCTGTGGACGATTCCCAACTACAACCAGCTGAGCATGCTGTTTGCGCTGTTCGCCGTTGTCGCGATGCTGCGCTTCCTCCGATCGCATCGGTCAATTTCGTTGGTGACAGCGGGTGCGTGGGTTGGAATGACCGTCGTTACGAAACTGAGCTTGGGAGGCGCGATCGGCCTGGCGATCGCGCTGACCGCCGCACTCGATGGTTGGCGGTCTGCCGCGTCGTTTCCGAGAGAACTGCTGCGTCGTGCATGGGTGTTGGGGGTCACTGGGCTGGTTCCGGTCGCCCTGATGGTTTCGTGGTACGCGTCGCAGGGTGCGCTCGAAATCATGTTCGATCGCACGCTCTTGGCGCTGGGCGGTGTTTCCGCGGAAATGCGCGTCCCGATGCCCGATCTCGCTGTCTGGAGCGCGGGCGGCGAAGACCTCTTCAACCTGCAATACGAGTACTTTCCCTCTCCGATCTTCAATTGGTCGCTGCTTCGCGAAATCGACTTGTACGGCTCGTGGGCGGGTCGGGTCATCGAGCAGGTCGTCAAGCTGATCTACTACGGCCCGCTCGTCGCGACGGCGCTGGGGTTCTGGGCCGGCGTGCGCGAGTGGCGGCGCGAAGCCGGATCGCAGGCTGCGTGCGGCTGGATCCTGTTGGCCAGCTTTTCGGCACTCTCGTACAGCAGCACCGCGCATCGTCTGGATTTCGCGCACATCTTGAATATGGCTCCAGCGCCGCTGCTCATCTGCGCAGTCGTCCTGCATCGCTGGCCGGTGCGAGCTGTGCAGCTGCCGCTGGTGGCGCTGACGGTCTGGTTGGCTGCCGGGTGCTTCGCGACCTACGCGGTCTTCGACATCTACGACACGCGGCTCGAGACGCCGCGTGGAGACCTCGTCGTGACCGCCGATGATGCGGCGGATGCATCCGGGGTGTTGGCGTTTCTCGAGCGGCAACCGCGCGAAACCCGCATTCTGCTGCTGCGAAC
>JAJDAM010000257.1 GCA_029261905.1 Deltaproteobacteria bacterium | reverse complement strand
GAGGCTGTTTGGGTTGGGTGTTCGCTCGGCGTGCATGCGAAAGTCAGGTTGCTTGGAGGTGGTCGTCTGGGCCATTTGGTCGCTTTCGCATAGAAGTTACGAAGGTAGAGCGTATGAATCGACCGGCCAAGTACTTGAACTTGCGGGTGGGGAGAATGAGTCGGGACCCCTGGCCTCATTTCGCCGCTCCCTCCGAATGGTTGCTTGCAAATGGTTGCCCTCCCAAATGGTTGCCTGCCCTCCCAAATGGTTGCCTGGCACCCAACTGGCTCGGCTGCCTGAAAATGGTTGCCTGGCACCCGTTTTTGCTTCCCGCAATTCGGTTGCCTGGCACCCAATGGCGGGCACCCAATGGCGGGCTCCAAATGGCGCGGCTGCAGTCGCTCACGCATTCAGGCCACCGAGAACGTGGATCCTTCCGAGATGGGTTGGCGGCGGGGCTTGCCGCTCTGCCGAGGAAAGTGAACGTGTCAGTCGAACAGGAGTTGCTCGGCGCTATCGAGTTCCAGCACAGCGTGGCCCGCACGGCGTGCGAGGTCCGCTTCTCGCTGTCCGTTGTAGCCCCACGCGGCCAGACCGCATCGCACTCCCAGCCTCGAGACCACGTCTAGGTGATTCAATTTGTCGTCGATGAAGACCATCTGGTCGACCGGAACTCCGAACGTGTCACGAAGCGCCGTGAGATGCGCATCCTTGTGAACACCAGTTTCCTTGTCGAGCACGCGGTCCGCTGGGAACAGGTCCGCGATCCCGTACTCCTGGAGCAACATCTCGACACTGCGACGGTCCTTTGCGGTGGCGATCGTCAGGATGACTTCGCTCGACCTTCGGCGCAGGATGTCCACGAATTCTCGATAGGGGCCCATCAGGCCGCACCAGCCCTTCGGGTCATTCGTGGATAATCTCGTTCGCACCTGATAAAACGCGCGGTGGAACGAATCGAGCCAGCTCGGATCGACCGTCGCGCGCCATCGATCGTAGTCTTGCTGTGTGTGAATGGGCTCGCCGGCTTCGAGTGCACGAAGCACTACCCCAAAATCCTCAGCGCGATTGCCCAGAGGCATCAGCGCGATGAACGAGGCGTATAGTGGATGGCTTTGGACCGACGCAAGTCTGGGTGCGTGGTGAACCGAAAAACCCGCGAGTGGGTCGATGAAGGCACTATCGGAAACGGACTCGACGTACGTCATCAGCCCGACCGCAAACGATTCCGGAGCGCTATCGGAAATGACGCCGTCGAAGTCGAGCGCAAGAAGCATCGTCACTCGTCGAGTCTAGCCCGTGATCAGCGATCGTGAGATCTAGACACTCTTGCCGACACCGAAATTTGCCGCATCGCGGTGAAGTAGCTGGACACGCCTGACCAATTCGGCCTGCTCCAGATCTCGTCGTCCAACGATCTCAGTCAGTTCGGCGATCGCGTCCCAACGATCGCCAGTGGGGACTCGCTCACCGATCCGATCGAATGCGCGTTCGAGCGATTCTTCCGCGCGGTCTTCGTCGTCGCGAAGCAGATACTTCATCGCGGCAACGGAGTTCATCAATGCGCTCTCCGTCAACGACCACTCGTGGCCGCGGACCATCGGGTTGTCGAGGTCGTAGCTGCCGTCTCGCCCGATCGATTTGGCAAATACTTCGATATCGACCCGCCAGAACAGCGGTACATCCGCGAACTGAACAAAAATGAGCTGCCTCTTTTCCGAGTGCTGGAGCATCGGGTCGCTCCGAAGCGAATCGACCGGAGCCACCTGGGTGAGGATTTCGTCGAGCTGATCGATGGCATCTTCAAATTCGGAATCTGACACTTCCCAGAATAGATCGACATCGCTGTATGCATCAGCAGTTTCGGTCGCCATCGAACCGCGAAGCCCACAACTCGAATCTGGATACGACCGGCTCAGAGCTCGCTGGACCGAGCTCGCAAGCCACGCGCGCTCGGCCGGGTCGAAGTTCATGGTTCTGTGGCCAGCTTTTCTGCCAACCGGAGTGATGTTGCACGGAGTTCATCGTCGTCGCCCCGAACTCGTGTGTGAAGTTTCAGGTCCTCACCAGACGAGCGCGGGATCAGGTGCTGGTGATAGTGGAATACAGTCTGGCCAGCTGCGACGCCGTTGAGCTGGAAGAGCCCGAGCCCTTCGGGGCGCAATTCGCTGCGAATCGCCAGGGCGAGGCGCCGCGTTGCGCGCGCAACTGCTGCCAGCGTATTCGGCGGTACCTCGAAGATGTTCGAATAGTGCTGTTTCGTGATCACGAGGCTGTGCCCAGGAGCGACGGGGAATATATCCATGAAGGCCAGCGTGAGCTCGTCGTCCGACACCTGAAAACTCGGTGCCCGCCCGTCAACGATCATGCAGAAGATGCAGTTATTGGGATCGGTCACCGGGAGTCTCCGCATTGCGGGGGCTAGAACGTAGTCGAGCTGATTCAGTTCACCAGGTGCTTCGTTTGCCGGTACCTCGGTTGTCCTACTTCGGTTGCCTGGCACCCAGGCACGGGCACCCAGGGGGATTAAGGCCGACAACCCCGATTCGGGTCGCTGAATCCTCAAATGCGAAGCACGCCGTTCAGTTCTCGGAGTGATCCTCGACACCGAGGCTGGTCCGTAGTCGATCGAACACCTCATGAACGTCTCGGTGGAGTTCATTCCGACGGGTAGCCCGCGCAACCCCGTGTAACGAAATCGGAAAACCAAGTGCGGACGGTAGAAGTCCCTTCGGTGCCAGGAGACGCTTGGCGTCGACACAACGGTACGCCGCTTCGTCGTCCATATCGGGCAGGTGCTCTTTCAGCGCGCGTTGTACGCGCGGGATGTCGTCGGCGCGCTGCACGGTCCGACATATTGCTTCGGGAACGAGCAGGTAACTCTCGATATGCCGACGTCCCCACGTAAAGAACTCAAGCCCAGGTTCCGCGACTGACACCGGCTGAGAGCCGTCATCACGATCCAGGATGCACAAGCCTCGAATCCCACGTTCCAGGCCGCCGGCCCTGCGGAAGTGCTCAATGGCTCGTGCTGGTCGGCGGCCACCGAGTATCACTGAGGCGCGAAACAGTCGACGTGCGACCGAAGGCAAGAGACGGTAAGCCCATTCCCGCAGGATCGCGTTGTCTCTGGGGCCTTCGACATAGAGGAAAAATTGCGCGCTCCGTCCGGCGGACGATCTCGTTGCTGGGTCGGGTCGCAACATTTCGGATCCCCCGGTAGGGCGTTGGCCTGGATCCTAGCGGGCATACATCTCGCGGTCGCCTATTTGAGCGCTGCGAGTTCGGCATCGACAATGCGACAACCGATTGAGAGCCCGAATTGGATTGATTGGGTGCCTGGCACTCGGGATTCCATTCGCATGTCAGAGCGCACATTTCGCGAAAAAGGTGGGCGTTTCTGCAGGCCTGCGCCGCTCCTGTTCTTGGAATTCCAAGGAATCGATGCCGCACCTGAACCGAACTGCTCGAAGAGCATGACTCAGATCGGCGTCCGACCTGAGTCGAACGCCCGACCCGCCGCGAGACGCTATCGCTGCGAGAGAATCGAATCGCAATTGACGTTCAAGCTGCGAGAGTGCTCGAGCCGACTACCCGGCACCCACCGCGAGTCCGCTCGCGGCACGGACGAGTGGCAGTCCCGGTGGATAGCTCCAGTCCGGGAACGAAGCATTCGGCTCGCCGCAACGTAGACGTTCCGCGGCCTCGCGGAACAGGCGCACGAATTCTCGGAATCCATCGTGGAACGCTACTCGCAGACTCGGATCCGCTGAATGGCACAACGGGCGAGGTGATCGATCAGGGTTCGGGGGTGCCGATCGCCAATCCTGAGCTAGCACTTGCCTTCGCGTGAGCGTCTTGCGCCCCGCCCGACGTCGCTCGTCGCCCAATTCTTGCTCTCTGGCTTCTACCGCGCCCTCGACACCACCGAGCGACGACGGATCGGACGGGATCGGATCAATGACAATCTGACCTTGGACTCGAAAATCCTCCACGATCGGGGTCGCGCCTCCTCGTGACGTGGCACGAATGCGTGCAAGACGAAACTCGTCGCGGTCGACCCAAGTCGCCCCCACCACTCGGGATTCTCCACCTGCAAACAGCAAGACACCCGGCCAATCTCTTGCTCGCTTGCACAGATTCGCCTTTACCGGATTGGTTACTACGTAAACGATCCGGTCGAGTAGCGCCCCCTGGTCCAGAATCGGCTCGGCCGAATACCGTCGTGCGAAACACGGCCCACTGCGGCCCCGGATTCGATCAACAGATCGCGCAAGGTTCCCGAAGAAGTAGCCAGCCCATTCGCCAAGTTGTCCGTGCTCATCCCGCACAACCAGGTGGAGGTGGTTCGACATCACGCAAACAGCGAGCACGCGCAGTCGTGGATATCGAATCTGCGCGCGAGCAAGCCACTCGAGGACAGCACCGTTCAAGCTTGCATCCGGTCGAAACAGGAAGCGTGACTGGAGGCAGCGGTTCGTGACGAGATAAAATTGGCCTGGCTCGTGTCGGCGAAGCGGACGTCCCATGTCGACTGCTAGAGCAAGGATCGTGCCGCCCTCCTGGTACCGTCTGCTTCGCTAAGAGACCAAATTGTTGCCGAACGATCACGGTACGGTAACGACGGTCGTACACGAATTGATTGGGTGGCACACGTTTCTGACAGCACGCATTCCTGCTGCGAGGGAACTCTATTCGGGTGGGTGGCACCCGTTCGAAGCGGCACCCGTTCGAAGCGCGCGGATCAGGAAATTGGGGATCGCAGATCATTATTCCGAACCGATCCGGCCGAGTGATGCCGAATCGATCACTCGCGCTCAGCGACCGCGAGCACCTCGACATGCGGTGTTTGCGGGAACAGGTCGAACACCTGAACCGACTTCAGTTGATAGCCCCACAACGCGAACACTGAGAGGTCACGAGCGAGTGTTGCTGGATCGCATGAGAGATAAACGAAGCGATCCGGCCCGATCGAAGCCAATGACTCGGCAGCGCCGTCTGGAAGCCCTGTTCGGGGAGGATCGAGAACGATCACTTCCGGGACTCGCCCCTCGAAGCGCCGATTCGCGATAGCGACCTCGACTGCCTCAGCCAGCACATCCACGTTGTTCAGATTGGCACTGGCGACATTTCGCTCGAGATCTCCGGCTGCTGCCAGATTCGCTTCGACCGCAAGGACGC
>JAJDAM010000256.1 GCA_029261905.1 Deltaproteobacteria bacterium | reverse complement strand
GCATCACGGCGGCCGAATAGGTCTTCTCGCCCGACAGGCGCGTGGCCTCTTCGAGGGTTTCCTCATCTAACACAAGATTCGTGCGTTTCATGCGCATAGAGTGCCCCTCCGTACACCCCTGCGCCACCCGCCCGCTCACTCGATCCCCAGCCGTTTCATCTTCTTGTAGACGGTCTCATTGCGAAGTGATCTTGGAGTCGTGCGGAATCACTCGTGAGGGAGTCTTCAACCAGACTCCCTCGTAGGGAAGTCATCCTGTGTGTGAGCGGGCATGGCACCCGAATCGCCTATCGAGCGGCCGCGATGAGCGGCAGCCCGATCGCGCCGATCACGAGCGATATCTGCACGACGGCGAGCGCCCCGTGGAGCCGCCGGTTCTCGGAGAGGAAGCCCAGCAGGCTGAGGCCCGCGAGGGCCACGAAAGGAGCTGGTGAAACGCGGGTACCGGCGACGTCGACCCACGCTACGTAGCCCGTCGTCAGGGTGAGTAATACGTTCAACCCGAAAAACCGCCGGCGAACAGCGAAGAAATGATCCTCCCAGCTCCGCGTGTGCATGGCCTCGTCGCTCCGGTCGAGCCCGACGAGGGCGAGCGCCTGCAGGTACATCAGCGTCGGCGTTGCCATCCATTGCAACAGAACGCCGAAACCGAGTCCGCCCCCCCCCGCTCGCGATGATCGGTGAAAGCGACCACAGGAACAGGATCGGCTGCATGACCTTGTTCACGATCCAGAGCGTGTGGATCCAGTAGCGGTTCGGGCTGTCGATCACGAGCCAGAGGCCATCGAGGAAGCGGGTGAACGCGAGGCCCACCACCAGCCCGACCGGGATCAGCATGAACTCGATGAAAGACTTGGGACTTCCCTTCTACTGCTCGGTGTCCGCGTGCCGCCAGCGCAACCCGGGGAACCGCGCGTAGTCGCGGTCGCTGGTGATCCACTCACAACCCGATTCGATGGCGAGCGCTGCGTGGTAGGCGTCGGGGACGAGGTTTCCCCGGGCGTTTCCCGTGCGGCAGAGCCGCTCGAAGATCTCCCAATGCCTCGGCCCGGGCTCGATGGCCACCGAGTGGTCGCTCTCGCGAAGCACGGTCGTGAAGGCCAGAGCGTCCTCGATCGGGTCCGGCTCGGCGAAGACACGCGGATGCGTCACGACGCGCAAGAACCCAGAGAGCACCAGGCTCGACAGGCCAAAGGCCTCGTCTCCATCGATGAGGCCTTGTACGAACGATCGGTGAGTCGGGTGCTCGTCCATGTCTGAACGGAACGCGTAGACGAGCACGTTCACGTCAGGCAGGAACATCGCCGTCCATCCGGTCGAGCAGTTCTGCCGAGTCGTCGAGGTCCACGCCGGGGAGGACACCGCCGTTCGAGCGCGAGACCGGAAGCTTCGCTCGCTCTGAACTCCGCCCCCGCCTCTGGCGATCGAGCCACTCTCGGAGCGCCTCTTCGAGGATGGCCGTGAGGGTGGTCTCCCGCCGAGCCGCAATCTGCTTCGCCCGTCGCAGGAGCCCATCTTCCATTCGCACGGTTGTCCTCATTCCACCCAGGATAGGTATCGACATAAGTATGTCAACTATTCGATGCCAAGGCGCTTCATCTTCTTGTACAGCCCCTCCCGGGTAATTCCGAGGCCGCGTGCCGTCGAGGTGCGTTGACCTCCATTGGTGGCCAGCGCCTGGCGCAGCAGCCACGCTTCGATGCGGCCCATGGTTTCGCGCAGTGATTCGCCCGGGTGAAAGGTGGCCCGGACAGGCTCGAGGAGGGTCGTGAGTCGATCCGTGAAGTGGCGCGGCGACAGGACGGGCAAGGTGCTGATCGCCAAGGCTCGCTGAATCTCGTTCTCGAGTTCGCGGACGTTTCCCGGCCAGTGGTGCGATTCGAGCAGATGCTGCGCGTCGGCGTCGAGCACCTTCTCTTCGTCACCATCGGCGTGCAACGCGATGAAGTGAATGGCGAGCGGGATGATGTCGCCGCGCCGCTCGCGCAACGGTGGCAGGTGAATCGGGAATACCGCGAGTCGGTAGAAGAGGTCCTCACGGAAGCAGCCTTGGAGCGCTTCGTGGCGGAGGTCTCGGTTGGTTGCGGCTACCACCCGCACGTCGATTTTCTTGGGCTTGTTCCCGCCGACGGCGCGCACTTCGCGCTCTTGTAGTACACGCAACAGTTTCGCCTGAAACGCGAACGAGGTTTCAGCGATCTCGTCCAGGAACAGCGTGCCGCGGTTTGCGCGCTCGAACAGACCGCGCTTGTCGTGCTCGGCGCCGGTGAAGGCGCCCTTCGAATAGCCGAACAGTTCGCTTTCGAGCAGCGTCTCCGGGAATGCGGCGCAATTGATGGCGACGAACGGTTGTCGGCTCCTGCGACTCCGCATGTGTACGGCACGTGCGAGAAGTTCCTTTCCCGTTCCGGTCTCACCGGTGATCAACACGGTCACGGGCGATCGGCTCGCGTGGCCGACCAGCGCGAAGACCTCGCGCATCGGCTTGCTGTTACCGACGAACTCGCTCGGGAAGTCTGTTTCGATCGATGCGGGTCGAGCGCCTTCGAGTAGCAGCCCGAGGTGCTCGACGAGTCTGCGGTTGTCGCTGTCGCCACCACATTCGACCACGGCTTCGGCCCCCCGGGCGATCAGCGTGTCGCGTGCATTGGGCGCCGCGACTTCGAGTCGGACGAGGATTGGAGGCAGCCGTGGGTTCTGTGCGAGCTTCTCGAGATCGTCGATCGCACTTCCCGCGCCTTCGGAATCGACCACCATCGCGTCGATCTGATGCAACGGCAGGTTCAAGGCCGCATCCGCATCGCATTCCCAGATGACATCGACGCCCGGGTTCTCCATGGCGAGTTCCGTGGCAAGGCTTTGTCCAGGTCCAATCCAGATGATCGAGTGTGTCGTGTTCACGAGTGTCCTCCTCCAGTCCCTGTCGAGGTACAGAGCAAGTCGCGTGCCAGGCTCTTGATTGCGTTGGCATGCTGGAGGAGCGTGAAACGAGGCGGATTTGCCGAAACTGGCCGCCATCGAGGCCGAGCGCGAGAACCGCGCTACTCGTACCGAATCAGGCGTTCCGTTCGTCGGTAGTGAATCAACGGGATCTCGTCTGCCGCCTGTGCGGGCAGTTCGGCGCCTGCGGGGTGCCCCAATCGGTGTGCAACCGTTTGCAGCACGAATTTCGTCACGTCGAGCATTGGCAGTTCGAGGGAGGCATCGAAGCTGCGCCACTCGAGATCCAGCAACTCGCCATTGCTGACCAATTCACCTCGGAGCGATGCCGCATCCGTCGCAAAAAAGCGTGCGTGATATCGAATCGGGTTTCCCGCAGGTGTGATCGCACGTGCCACGTAATCGAGATGATGGAGCGATGGCGACAAGCGTCCATCGATCATTTCGCCCAGGATCAGCCCGGTTTCCTCGTGGGTTTCGCGGATGCAGGCGACCGCGAGCGCTCGCGAACGCCGCGTGGACCAGTGCTTGACCATTCGGCTCGCGACCTCACCGCGAAGT
>JAJDAM010000255.1 GCA_029261905.1 Deltaproteobacteria bacterium | reverse complement strand
GCGAGTTCGAACGCGCGCGAGACGCGATCGACCAACCGGAATTGATGCCCGCACCCGGTAACGATCGCAATCTGGCCGAGGGATACCGCTACCTGCTCGGTTTCATTCACGGCGCAGTCGAGCGGGCGTTCCACTCCAATGTCGATCACCCCTTCATCCGGCACGCACTCCAGATCGTCAACAAAGCCACGATCGACAATGCCGACGCGATCTATTTCCACGCGCAGATCGACGGGCGCCAGAGCTATCTCGTCCGTGGAACAGTGGGCGACCACCGGCACTGGCGAGACGAGCCACGTGCGGCAAGCGGTCGCCTGGCACCTCAATATTTGATCTTCGAAGTCAGCCAGGGTCCGCTCGCGGGTGATACCGGAAGCCTCGCGGAGCTTCGCCCGGGCATCAAAGCCAACACCGGCAAACTCGATTCGAGCGAGATCGCAGTCGACGCCGACGGTCGCTTCGAAATCCTGCTCGCGCCGACCCGGCCCGACGGCTACGCCGGCAACTTCATCGCCACCCATCGCACCAGCAGCCAGGTCGACCCGACGGGTGTCGTGGACGGACCCGATCGCTACGCCGACTATCTGAGCGGTCGCCAACTCTTCTACGACTGGCAGCGGGAAGATGCCGTCCCGCTGACGATCGAGTCGTTGGACCACGCCGGCGAATCGTCAACGCCCTACACACCGACGCGCGCCTCCGACGAACTCGAGCGTTGCGGTGAACTGGTACGCGGGCAGATGCACTTTTGGAACCAGTTCTACACGATCCTGCTCGAGACCTATGGCAAACGCGATGGCGGTGGTGGCTCGGACCCGGAAGAGCGCTTCATGCCGCGCAACAAGTTCAACCAGCCGAATGCGGCGGCACGCGAGACCGGTGGCGGCCAGAGCACGAACATCTACGCCGGCGGCGTGTACGAACTCGGGCCCGACGAGGCGCTGGTCATCGAAAGCCGAGTGAAAATCCAGCCCCAATACATCGGTTTTCACCTTTCGAATCTCTGGGGAGAGTCACACGACTTCGCCAACCACCAAAGCAGCTTGAATGGCATGCAGATGGAAATCGACGAAGACGGTGTGCTGCGATGGGTGGTCGCTCATCGGGACCCCGGTGTGCCGAACTGGGTCGACACGACCGGGCACCCGGAGGGCTTTCTGGTACCTCGTTGGGCCTACACGCAAACGCCGCCGAAAGAAGATTGGCCGACCATCGTCGCGAAGAAAGTGCCGTTCGCAGAAATTCGCAAGCACCTCCCGAATGATGTGCGCGAGGTCGCAGCAGCCGAACGCCGCGAGCGAATCCGAGACCGCCAGCTCCACATCCAGAGCCGCTATCGCGTGTTTTGATCGGCACGCGTCAGACGAACACCGCGCTTCTTGCCGCGGATCCTCTGCGACTGTGGTGCGCGATCAGCGCTGCTCGCGTACCCGCGCGATTTGTTTCGGACTCAACAGCGCTGTCGGCGATCTGCGCGCCGCGAGCGCCGAATTGACGCGGACGGCCTGTCTCGGTGTGAGTTCGAGCATCGCGTACGGCGTTCCTTGCAGCGAGCGTTTCTGGTCGCTGTCTTTGGCGGCCCTCGCGAACTCATCCGCGCGGCGCGCCCGCTCGCCGAGAATCACCTTGGCGGCTCGTTGTTGCGCGGCGCTGTGGGTGTAGACCGCGTCAGAACAAGCGGGGGTAGCCAATCGGAGCAACTCGCCGTAGCTCATGACCTCGGGATCGAACGTCAACTCCACGACTTCGCGTCCGTCGAGCCAAGCGGCCTTGCTTGCCAGCACCCCGTCGATCTCGCCAAGACAGGCCTCACCACTCCAGAAGCAGTGCATCGCAAAAGTCGCGCGCTCGCGGCTCGAAGCCGAGAGTTCGCCGACGACGTCGCTCAGATAGCCGGGAACCGGACGTCCCGCAGCGTCGAGCGCCGCCACCATCCGTTGGCCGATCAAGCGCGGAAACCAAACGCCGGCTTTTCGCGGAAGCAAGTCCTCACCGTCACTGTCCAGAAACCGAACGACGGGATTGTTGTACGACGGTTCTTCGAAACGTTTCAATACCTGCCGATCATCGCCTGCGTGATTGTTGAATACGGCGACCGGCACGAACTCGGTCTCGATCGCCTCGACCAGCAGCGGATGACTGAGAACCTGCTCTCCGAAACTCACGCAGGTCTGGCAGCCGGGCACTTCTTGAAAGAGCGCAAACAGAGGTCGGCCCGTTTCCTTCGCCCGCGCTTCAGCGCGCGCAAAGTCCCTCTCCCAGTCGACGTCTCCCAACTCGCGAGGAGGTTCGGCGAAAGCCTGCGGGCCGAAGAAGAGCCCGATCGCGATCAGTGGCCACAGGCGCATGTTCGAGACCTCCGAGAGCCCGTCTTGGCCTTTCCCGAGCGCTGTTGCGCTAGACCGAGCCCCCGTTCTCCAGCCAGTGGCGACAGTCGGGAGTGAGCACGCGATCGCACGCGGCGTCGTAGAGCGCCAGCTCTTCGTCCGATAGGACCGCTCGCCAACGATCGTTGGTTCCCTTGTGCAAAAACGTCTGCGCCCCACCCTTCCAGTGCATTCCGCCACCGGGTGCGTAGCGATCCCCCTGGCGCTTCATCTCTTTGAACGAGACCGCTTTCACGATGCCAGGCCACGCATCGTCGGGCACTTCGATTTCGAGAAACGCCGCCATGCGCCGCATCTCTCCCTCGGTATCCGCGAGCATGTCGCTGTAGTGAAACAACTCGATGTTGGGCAGATCCTTGAAATCCCACCACGACTGCACGTTCGAAAGATGCGACCAGTACGGCCAACCATCGGTTTCCCATTCGAAAATGCCCCGCGAAGTCCACGTGCGCCAGAACTCGTGGATGTCGTCGGGCGGATGCGGGAGTTCTTCGCCCACGCGCCCAGCCAATGCGTTCGTCAGCACAATGGTCTCGTCAGTCATGTTCGTGTAGTGGTTCCAAAGCGACATGAAGACGTCGCGTCCGTCCCGCGACACGTACACGTACTTGTTAGTTTCGTTGTAGGGGAAGCCGTCCAACGGTAGATGGGTCTTGATGAAGCGGCGATGGCTCTGGGCCGCCAGCCCGTTCAGTATGACTTCGAGTGGAACCGTACGCATGTCGAGCCACGGTGACATGGCCGAGGGATCAGCGGGGAGGTTGCCATCGGGGAACAGCAGGTGCGCGATGATCGCCTGCGTCCAGGTGGTGCCCGCCTTGTAGGACGTCGCGACGATGATGTCGTCGGGACGCGACTCCAAATAGTCCCAGCGAGTACTGTCGAAATGATGACACTGATAGACACGTGTTCGCTCGGGTAGGGTCGGCATCGGCGAAATATAGTCCGAGAGCCTCGGCATCGCTTTTCGGAATCTCTCTTCGCGTAAGAGAAATCCCTCGAGCCCGCGCCGCGCTGGCTTTCGCTCAGATCACGTAACCATCGCCCGTCGCCCGGACCGTCAAGTCGCTGATCGATACGCCCCAAGGCTGGTTGATCGCGAACACGATCTGGTCGGCCAGCAGTTCCGGAGCGAGGGCGAAGTAGCGCGGGTTGTCGGGATCGGTGAGTTCGGGCTCGGCCGTTTCGGTGAGCACCGCACCGATCGTGGCCATGAAGCTGTCTTTGTTCGCACCGAGGACTCCGTCGAACGCGGCCGGATTGATCACGCCCGCGCCGAGGCCCGTGCCCGGTACGCCCGTCGGCCGGATCGTCGTCACCTTGATCCGGCCCAGAGATTCCTGGCGAAGTGACTCCGAGAGTACGTTGACAGCGGCCTTGGTCGCTCCGTACACCGCCGCTCCCGCCACGGGATAGTTGCCGTAGATCGATGAGATGTTGACGATCTGGCCACGGCCCTGCGCGATCATCTGGTCATACACTGCGATGATGCCATGGAGCACGCCCTTCAGGTTGATGTCGATGCAACGATCCCACGCATCGGCGGCCACCTCGTGGTCCGAGTAGAGCGCGAGCGGCATCACACCGGCATTG
>JAJDAM010000254.1 GCA_029261905.1 Deltaproteobacteria bacterium | reverse complement strand
TCGCCGATCAGCAAGGCATCGAGCCGTGGATGAGCTGTTCACCGGCGATGTATGCCTACCTCACCGGCCCCGAACAGTCGGCGATGGAAATCATTGCTCATACACTGGGAATGCTCTGCTACTCCGGCGGCTCGCTCACGCAGGCGATGTCGATCTCGGTCCATGGTGCCTACACCGGAAAGGACATTAGCTGGTGTAATTCGGCGGCGGGCCTTGCGGCAGAACGGAACCTGAAGCTTCCCTGGGTCACATTCGGCAGTACGGGCAGTCCAGGCTCGGCGTTTTCCGACGATGCCTGGTATGGAACCGCGCTTGCGTGCGTCTCCGCCTGCATCTCGGGTATGGAGGGGCTCTGGCTGGCGGGCGGTGGAACCGGCATCGAAGCGCGCTGGGCGGGCGAGATGGCCAGGGCGGCGGCAACGCTCACACCACGAGAGGGCCGCGAGATCATCGACAAGATCTATGCGGCTGAGCGCGAGCCCGCCCCTGCGGCTGCCTCGCTGGAAGATCTCTACAACCTCAAGACGCTCGAGCCGAAACAGGAGCTCGTCGACCAATATCGAAAATTCACGAGGATCTTCCGAGAGCTGGGCCTCGACTATCCCACCTGGAACCACTAGCAGTCCGACTAACAGAAGGGCCAGGAGCCCGACTGGCAACCAATTCATCAGGAGAGAAGCGGAAATGGCGACGATCGAAGATCTACGACAAGTGGTCAGCGAAACGCAGACAGAGCCCGCTGTGGTGATGACCCGCGAGCTGTTGGCCGCCGGCGTCGATCCGATGGAAATCCTCGAACAGGGCGTGATGTTCGGGCTCAACGATGTCGGCAATCGATTTGCGGCCAAGAAGGCAATCGTTCTCGACCTCGTGCGTGCAGGTGTCACCGCCAAGGCCTGCATTCCGATCATCGAGGAGGCTCTCCCGAAGGGGGAGAGCCCGAGGAACAACAAGAAGATCGTGCTCGGCACACTCCTCAGCCAGCACAACATCGGAAAGAACCTCGTGGGCACACTCCTTTCGATCGGCGGCTTCGAAGTCGTCGATATGGGGGAGAAGAACACTCCCTGGGATTTCTACGAAACGGCCGAGCAATCGGGAGCGGATATGATCGCTGTCTCCGTCGTGTTCGCGCCGGCGCTGGAGAAGTTCGCGGAACTGCTCGACCTGTTGAAGGAGATGAAGGTGCGTGACAAATTTCCGGTCATCGTCGGTGGAGGGGTGACCACACAGAAGTGGGCCGACGAGGAGGGCGCCGATGGGTGGGGCGCCCAGGCAAAGGACGGCGTAGACCTGGCCAGGCGGATTCTGCAGGTCGCGTAGAAGGCGAGATCGACGCCGACGATCGCTGCTTCGACGATTCGTCGGGCTCAGTCGTAGAAATAGGTCGCGCCGATCAGAAACAGCGCATCGTTGATGCCGTCGTTTTCCTGCTTGGTGCCCGCGTTCGATATGTGTTGCCAACGGGCCTCGAACGTCAGTGCCGTTCGATCCGTCACGAACCAATGGGTTCCGACCCCGGCCCCGACGTTGAAATTGAAACCATTCGCCTGGCGATCCAGGTCGAAATCCGTTCCGAGGATTCCCAGATTGCCGTCGAGGAACGGGATGAATCTCTCGTTTCGCAGGAAGTTGTAGCGGAGCGTGGTACCCGCCCCGCCCGCGAAGCCCCCGGTCGGCCCGGTATTGATCAAGAAGGCACCTTCCACCAGGATCTCGACGTTGCCGCGCCACCAGGAGTCGCCTCCGACGGGGTCGGTCACACCAAAGCCGAGTCGCGGCACGATGTTCACCAGATCGACATCGGCGAGTTCACGGCTGATCCGGCGATTGCTCTTGCTGCCCATCCGAAAGGCGACCCCATAGCCGGCGAGCAGCGCGACCTGTTTCGAACCGCTACGGAAATGGGTGTTCCCGCTCGACGCGTCATTCGAATCCGCAAATGTCACATTCGGCGCAGCGACAATGACAAATGCAGCAGCGAGGCACACCGATAACCGAGCCGCGCTTCGGAACGTTATGCAGTCGTATGTCCGTCGGGGGTTCACTCGGGTCTCACCTCTTCGATGTTCGTGAGTTCATTTGCGTAGTCGTCGGGAAGTCCGAGCCAGCGCTCGGCACGACGAGCGCCGTCGCGCAGCACTTCACTGGGGGCTTCGGCGCGAGTCGCGGACGTCGTATCGAACAACGCGAGCGGCATCAGGCTGTATCTCGGATCGTCGACCAGAGGCGCCAGTTCGAGTTCGATCTCTTTTTCAGTCACGACACCCTCGAAGACGACGACGATCAGCCCCAGCTTCGAGTTCTTGCGGACGCGGATCGGCATTGGTTTCTCCTGCGGATGCGCGGGCGAGCGGATCGACGATAGGGCGGATATTTGTCTTGCGCAGCTTTTCCGTCGGACGACATTCGCAATCTGCTGCGCCATATTCCGTTTTCGAAATACGATTCGATGAGCGACACCCAGGAGTTCAATGACCGCCCACCCCGCTCGCTATGGCCCGCACAACACCGCCGACACGTACATCGACCACGGCATAACCGAGCAGCGAGTCGACCTTGGCGAGATCCAGATGAACTACGCGACGCTAGGGTCCCCTTCGTCGCCGGCGTTGTTGCTCATCCCGGGGCAGACCGAGTCCTGGTGGGGGTACGAGGCCGCGATGCCGCTGCTGGCTGAGCACTTCCAGGTGTTTGCCGTCGATCTGCGAGGGCAGGGCCGCAGCACCCGCACGCCTGGGCGGTACACGCTCGACAACATGGGCAACGACCTCGTCCGCTTCATCGACCAGGTGATCGGGCGTCCGACGATCGTCAGCGGCCTGTCCTCCGGTGGCGTCCTCAGTGCCTGGCTCACCGCGTACGCGAAGCCCGGCCAGGTCGTCGCCGCGGTGTATGAGGACCCGCCGTTGTTCGCGTCCGAGGTCAGGCCGGCCATCGGACCGGGGATCCGCCAGTCCATCGGTCCATTGTTCGACCTCTGGAGCACGTATCTCGGCAACCAGTGGTCGATCGGTGCATGGGATGCGATGCGGGAAGGCTCGGCGGATCATCTGCCCGAGCACCTGGCGTTCATCCCGGTTCCCGACGAGCCACCGCAGAACCTCAAGGAGTACGACCCCGAATGGGGTCGGGCCTTCTGGTCGGGCACAGTGGCCGCGTCGTGTGATCACGAGCGAATGTTGCGCAGCGTGAAAGTGCCGGCAGTGCTTCTGACGCACCACGGAAGGGTCACCAATGAAGACACCGGCTTCTTGTTAGGCGCACTGTCGGACCAGCAGGCCACGCGGGTTCGCGACCTCCTGGCCGGCGCGGGCGTCAACGTCACCTACCGGTCGTTCCCCGAAGTGGGCCACTCGATGCACGGCGACAAGCCCGAGCTCTACGTCGAGACCGTGCTCGACTGGGTCGAGAGCCTCGATCTGCCTCGCGCATGATCGACATCCATGCCCACTACCTGCCGGGTTTCTACCGCGAGGCGCTGGTCCGGCACGGGCTGAGTCAACCCGACGGATTCCCCCACATCCCGGACTGGTCCGCGCAGGAGCACGTCGCGGTCATGGATCGGTTGGGGATCGCCACATCGTTGTTGTCGGTCTCCTCGCCGGGAGTCCACCTCGCGGATGGAGCGGAAACGCGGGAACTCGCACGAGCCGTAAACGAGGAGGGACGGAGGGCCGTGGTGGACCACCCCGAGCGCTTCGGGCTGTTCGCCTCGCTTCCGCTGCCGGACGTCGATGCTGCCATGGCCGAGATCGAGTTCTGCTGCGGGCAGCTCGACCCGTGCCGTGGTCGATCTGGTCCTCAACGGCACGGTTGCAGCGCACCCCGGGATCGAGTTCATCATCCCGCACGCGGGGGCGACACTGCCGATGGTCGCCGACCGCGTCAACGTGTTCTCGAAACTGCTCGGCGTCGATCCCGCCGTCGACGTGCTCCGAGACCTGGGGCGGCTCCACTTCGGCTCACGACACTCGAGCAGCTTCACTACGGAAGCGACTACCCGTTCACCCCGGAGTTCGTGGCGGCAGCCGCTAGCGAACAGCTCGCCGAGGCTGGCGATCCATCGGGGTCCCTGATCGACGTACTCCGAGCGAACACCGAACGACTGCTTCCCGGTCTCCGCTCCGACCCGCGCTGAAGGGCCGCAGGGTCGGAACTCGGCCGCGCCCGTTTTCTGAGACCTATCGCCACAGCAGAGGCCTCGTTCTCGGGACGAGCAGACTCATTGCGAGTCAGCGCGGCCCAGGGGCTGGCACGCCGCTTGCTTTGACCATCACCTGGGGGCACGGGGGGATCGCCCGATGGTCACGCCGCACGAGCGCTTTTGGGAAAACGAAAGCTTTGTATTCGTTGGCCACACCGCGAAGCGCGGTTTTCCGACCTCGAGTTGCGGCGAGCTGCGCAAGCAGGGCCGCAAGGTGTATGGAGTGGACCCCTCCGTGGACGAGATCGAGGGAAATCGCGTCTACCGCGACCTCGCTTCGCTACCCGAGCAGGTCGATGCCGCTGTCCTCGAGGTGCCGCGCGAGGAGACCTGTGAGTGGGTCGAGCGGGCTGCCGACGCGGGCATCCGCCACGTCTGGATCCACATGGGCCGCGATACGCCCGAAGCGCTCGGCCCTGGCCGAGAAGCGGGGCCTCGACGTGCTGAAGGGCACCTATGCGGTCATGTACGTCAAGCCCGGCTTCAGCTACCACACGTTACACAAGTGGGTGAACCAGCTGGCCGGGAAGTACTGACCAGGACTTCGTGTTCGTCCAAGAGTCGGAGGTCAGAGATGAGCCAGCTCGAATCGGAGATGCGATCCAGCAACACCCGGCGGTCGCGGCGTTGGCTGCATGCCTGCGCGATCGTCGCGGTCGCGGTCGCGGGCATTGCGCAGGCGAACGAGGACTTCAGCTACGGCGGCGAACCCATCCACCCTGCGTGCATCCACGCGCTGGCGATGCAGCAGGGCGATGAAGCTCCCGTCACGACAGCGGTGAGCCTGGAAGGATGCGCCTCCAGCGCGCGCTCCATGGCGAAGGTCCGCTACGAGCCGGGCGATCTGGCCGTGATCGAAGACGACGCGCTGCTCGAGGGTGGAACCTTTGGCTACCGGGTGATCAACCAGCTCGACAACGGGATATTCGGTCTCATCGTTCGCCGGGTCCGTCCCGATGGACAGGAACGCGTGAGCCTTGCTGCCGTCGAGATCGTCGTGCGCCCGATGATTCGCCAAGGGAAGATCGTTCGCATGCGGCAGATCGAACTCCTGGGCGAACTCTGGCTCCCCGGCATGGAGCTGAAGAGCTTTCGAAGCATGGGAAACAGGGTTTACTTCGCCGCCGGGACGGGTCGCAACCGAGTCGAGCGCGATGTCGACTTCACGCGCCTCGGGAACCTGCGGCATTAGAAGTACCAGCGAGTTCGGAGTTCCCGTACGGCGACCTCGGCCCAGCGGACGCGAAACCGCCTAGGAGGGTGACCCAAGACGGGTCACCCGACGACGCGGAAGGTCGCCCAAAGGGCGATCGCAGCTAGCCATCGTCGCCAGATCGCTCCAGCGCCTCGCGAGCGCGCCGGAAGGCGTCCGGCTGCTTCACAGTTCTACCCCGCTCGACGTCCGCCTCCCCCAGTGCCAACAACTTCAAGAGCGCCATCGACGCGCGCCAGCGGTCGTAGTTCTCGACGTCCATCACTACCACCTTGGCTTCCCCGTTCTGCGTGATCGTGATGGGTCTCCCCTCCTCGGTCACTTCACGGACGAGATCGGCTGTGTGATTCTTGAGCTGGGTGATCGGACGAATGTCGCGCCGCTCCGGCATTTCGACTCCTATGGGTCAGGATTCAGGTCCCTATTATTTCTTATTCGGATCGGGACACGAAGTGGCTTGGAGGCTGGGAGTTCGTGTCGGAAAGAGGTCCGAGTCCTCAGCCCCTGCGCGAGAGCTACACTTTCGAAAGCGGTAAGATGTGTTTCCCCGCGTCTTCTTGGACCCCACCCAGCCCAAGGACAACTCCCGGATGCAACCCATGAGTCGTCATCACTGCTTCTTCGGAGCAACGCTCATCGCGTCTCTGCTCTCGCTCGCGTGGCTGTTGATCGCGCAGGCCAATGCCCATGCGGGCGAACCACTTCCACGCGAAGGCAGCTGGGTGTCGGAAATTCAATTGCCGAGCGGCTTTGGCCCCGAGAACGGTGCGCTGCAAGAGTGCTGCTTCGACTACGCCGGCACTGAGGCTCCGGACGATGGTCTCGGCGCGCTGATTTCATTGCTGGGGACCTTCGAGCCGGGCGTCGACGTGGCAACCGGTGTCAACCAGTCCATAGTGGAGGATCGGTTTACGATCCTGGTCGATTGGCTCGTTCTGCCCGACGTCGATGGAGATGTCTCCTTTCGGCTGTTCTCCGGCATTC
>JAJDAM010000253.1 GCA_029261905.1 Deltaproteobacteria bacterium | reverse complement strand
TGGTAGGCGAGCACCGCGTCGGCGGGCATTTGACGCTGTTCGGCGTTTTCGATTTCGTACTCGTCGGGTGTCCCCACCAGGAACCGGCTCTGGTACGGGCTGCCATCGTCGCCACCCTGCAGCCCGCGCAGCGGGTGCCGGATCGACACCATGCGTGCCATCGCAGAGAACGGCTCCCGAACCTGCTTGACGTTCAACGTGCCCGGCTGGCCGCGCCAACGGCCCGCGCCGCCGGTATCGGTCGTCATCTCGCGCGCGAGGTTCACGACCGGGAAGCGACACTCGGCTTCCTCGGCGGTGGCGAGGATCAAGTTCCCGAGACCGCTGCACATCGCACCCCAGCCATCGACGCCCTGGGTCGCGGATGCATCAGACGAGCGGACATCGACTCCCTGGTCCATCCACATTTCGCCGGTTTCGTCGAAGCCGATCACCGCGTTGGGCATGCCGAGCTTGTAGACCTGCGGCGAAGACCGTTCGGGCAGAATCTTCGACAGCGCGACACAGATGGCTTCGCCGACTTCTACTGCGGGATGAAAGGCACCGAGCGCTGCCGGCTTGTTGGGAGGCGGCTGAAGGATCGAACCTTCGGGAACGATCATCTCGACAGCGTCGAACAGGCCTTCGTTCTTGGGAATCGTCGGGTCGACCATCGACGCGAGCTGTGCCATCGCATAGCCGCGCGTATTGGAAAAGGTGTTCCAAACACAAACCAGTTCCGGGCGCGCATCGCTTCCCGTCATGTCGATCGTCAACTGGTCGCCGGACACGATGCAGTTCACGTGGACGTGGACGTCCTGGTTGCCCGCGGTGTCCTGATCGATCCAGACGTCGGCCTCGTAGTGGCCATCCGGCCAGCGACTCACCTGCTCGCGAAATCGCCGCTCCGTTTCGGAAATATTGAAGTTGATGGCCGCGCGAACCGTATCGGTCCCGTATTTCTCCATCAGTTCCTGGATCCGACGGACACCCAACTGCGTCCCCGAGATCATCGCCTGGAGATCGCCCGCAAACGACGAGAGTCGGTTGTTTCGCGCGATCATCGCCAGCACGTCTTCGCGCGGATCGCCTCGATGCACCAGCTTGATGCGGGGAATGATCAATCCCTCGGCGTAGATCTCCATCGCATCGACCGAGAACCCACCAGCGTCTTTGCCGCCGGTATCGCCCTGATGAGCCTGCAGCGCCTGGACCGCGACGATCTCGCCTGCCCCGTCGAACACCGGCGCGTATACGTTGTAGTCGGGAAGGTGACCACCGCCCGCATCCGGATCGTTCCCGACGAAGACATCCCCCGGTCCCCAGTCGTCGCTGGCGCGATGCATCAGACCGAAGCGAACGGACATCGGCGAAATGAACAGCAACTGCGGAATACCGACCGACAAGCCCGCCAACCGACCCTGCCCATCCATGATGCTGGCATTCCGCTCGTTGCTCTGGTTGATGATCGCCGAAGACGCGGAGCGCCCCAGATGCGTCGCAACCTCGTAACAGATCGTCTCGAACGCGCCGCGGATGATCCCCGCGGTGACCGCGTCGATCTCTGCGGAAGTCGACAGCGGAGGCATACGCTTGGTGAGTTCGCGATTCCGTTCGAATGACAAGCCACGACCTCCGGCCATCCGGACCCGGTGATGAACCCCGAAGCCCGCGAGAACAAAGTGACAGAATCCGCACGGGCTGGCTAGCGAGAGTTCGTCGTGGAGATCGAGGAGATAGTGCGGTTCACGTACTACCCGCACTTCGAACCAGGTGCGTCCGCGCGAGTGTTCTTAGCGGTGAAGAAGACTCTCGACGAAGGCCACCTCGTCGTACCGAGTGCGAGCACGGACCCACACAGCCATCCCGTTTGACCGCACGATCAATCTAGCGCCATACTCCCATCGTCAGGCGGACCCGATCGGCACTTTGCCGGCCAGCTAACGCCATGAGCGCTGGTCCGCCACGGCTCGCCAAGGAACGATGCGCCTTCTCCCGCCCGAGTTCGAGCCCAAGCTCGCCACAACGATTCGCGAGGGATACTCGGCCCAAGATTTCACGCGAGACGCGCTCGCGGGTGTCGTTGTCGGTATCGTGGCGTTTCCGTTGGCCATCGCATTCGCGATTGCCTCCGGCGTTCGACCCGAACAGGGCCTCTACACGGCCATCGTCGCGGGGTTCGCGATCTCGCTGTTCGGTGGAAGCCGGGTCCAGATTGGCGGGCCGACCGGCGCCTTCGTTGTTCTCGTTGCGGGCATCGTCGGAGAGTTTGGATACCAGGGTCTGGCTGTTGCGACCCTGATGGCTGGCTTCTTTCTCGCAATCATGGCGCTCGCGCGACTCGGAGACGTCATTCGCTTCATGCCCTACCCGGTCACCGTCGGGTTTACGACCGGAATCGCCCTTCTCATTGCGACCGCGGAGGTTGGCGACGCGCTCGGACTCGAAATCGAAGTCGTGCCCGCGGACTTCTTTGCAAAGCTCACCGCGTACGCGGACAACATCCGTACGTTGAACCTCGGCGCGGCCGCGATTTTCCTGGGTACAGTCGCAATCATTCAGCTCTGGCCGAAGGTAACGAGCCGTATACCAGCCCCAATGGTCGCGCTCGTCGCAACGACGGCGATCGTCCACGTCTTCGGCTTGAACGTCGACACGATCCACAGTCGGTTCGGCGATGTACCCAGCTCGTTTCCATCATTCAGACTTCTGGAAGTCGACTGGAACCAAGTCCCCGATCTCGTCTCCCCTGCAATCACGATCGCTCTTCTCGCGGCGATCGAGTCGCTTCTCAGTGCTG
>JAJDAM010000252.1 GCA_029261905.1 Deltaproteobacteria bacterium | reverse complement strand
CGAGTTCGGAAGATCTGGATCCGTTGGGGATCAGCGACGCGGAATTGACTCCCGTCGATGCGGACGATTTGGCCCAGGCCACCACGTTGTTTCCCGAAAGCGGTTCGGATTTCGACGTGTCTTCGTCCGACCTCGGACCCGTTCTCGTCAGCGATTCCGAAACCACGGTGCTGCTGGAAACCGATGAATCCGATCTCCACGACGAGGTCGTCCTAGAGGCCGAGCCCGTGATGGATGAGTCGACCGAAGTCGACCCACACGAGGTCTCCGCCAACGGTTTCGATGATGACCCGGACGCCGGATCTCTGGCCACGACAGACCCGGTCGACTGGGCCTCGCCGGCGATCGACGCCACGGTTGTCGAGCTTTCTCCAAACACGCTGGATTCCGAGCCGACCCTCGAGCCAACCCTCGAGCCAGCCCTCGAGCCAGCCCTCGAGCCAGTCTTCGAGTCCGAGTTCGACGAAGGTTCGGACGTGTTGGACGCTCACGAGGGCCCGCTAGCGAGCCCCCTTGCGGACGCGCTATCAGACTCCCCACTCATGTCTTCATCACGACCGGCTGCCGACACGCCTCCCCCCGCTAGCGACACCGCGGCGAGGGCCGAAGCAGTCCTGGAACAGATCGAGCCTCAATTGCGAGAGCAGCTCCACGATACGCTCGAAAAGATCGCGTGGGAGTCGTTCGGTGACCTCACAGAGGCAATCGTTCGGCAATCGGTCGAAAAGGTCGAGCAGATCGCTTGGGAAGTCGTCCCGCAGTTGATCGAAACCCTGGTTCGAGAAGAAATTCGCAAAATGAAGGGCGAACCGCCCAGCGACGAGTAACCCGCCCTGGTCCGCGGATGCATCGGCGAACCCCACGTTCTCTCCCACGAGTAGCGTCTCCTCGGCTATCCTGTGCCTTCCATTCGAAGGCTCCCGGATGGTCGCAGCGTTGGATTCTTTCTATCGGAGTCAATCGGTCCGTTGGCCGGTTTCACGATCGATGGAGAGTCGATGGGCTCCCACAAACGCACCCGAACGGCACAGACGAACAGCGGTGAGGCCACGGCCACGCTGCCGGCGCCGAGGACCTGGATGCCGTTGGTGGATCTCGCCGTGGCCGAAGACGTGGGTACGGGAGACGCGACCACCCCACTGATCGTCTCGGCGACTCACGGCGGTGCAGCGATCATCGAGGCGCGCGAGCCGCTGGTCGTCTGCGGGATGGAAATCGCCCGAGCCGTTTTCGCACACATCGATCCTCGACTCGAATTCACCGTTCGACTCGAAGACGGTTCCGTTGCGAATCCCAACGACGTCGTTGCCACGATCGACGGATCCCTTCGCAGTATTCTGGCGGCCGAGCGGACCGCATTGAACTTTCTGATGAGAATGTGCGGAATCGCGACGTTCACCAGGCGTTTCACCGAGGCGGTTTCGGGAACCGGCGTTCGGATCATCGACACGCGTAAGACCCTGCCCGGTTGGCGCACGCTCGACAAGTACGCAACGGTCGTGGGCGGCGCCGAGAACCACCGCGTCGGCCTGTACGATGGCGTGATGCTGAAGGACAATCACGTCGCGATCGCCGGCGGTGTCGGGCTGGCCGTCAAAGCAGCGATTGCCCGCGCTCCGGCGAACCTCCGCGTTCAGGTCGAAGTAGAGTCGGAACAGCAAGCGCTCGAAGCCGTCGAAGCCGGCGCGGACTACCTGCTCCTCGACAACCGTACACCGGACGAGATGAGGCGAATCGCTGACCAGCTCGGGGACCGGGCGACACTGGAAGCGACGGGTGGAATCACGCTCGACAACGTTCGCCAGTACGCCGAGACCGGCATTCATCGCATCTCGATCGGCGCCCTGACCCACTCGGCGCCCGCTGCGGACCTCGCGTTGGAGATGTTGAATATCGAAGCACTCGACGAACGGAGCCAGACGCCTGGGCCTGTAGACGAAGGCAGAGGCGCATGACGGGCGGGCCGGCCGTGGTTCTCGAAGCACTGCGCCGCGCCGGCGGCAAGACATGTTCAGGGCAAGCGCTTTCGGACCTCCAGGGGGTCTCTCGCGCACAGGTCTGGAAACACGTGGAGAGCCTGCGCGCTCGGGGCTACCGGATCGATGCCGAAGCCGGCGAAGGCTACCGGCTCACGAAAATTCCCGATCGACTCTACGCCGAAGAGATCCTGGCCGACCTCGGGACGCGTTGGCTGGCGCGCGAAGTCCATCACTTCGACGAGACCGACTCGACCAACCGCGTCGCGCTCGAACTCGCGCGCGCGGGTTGCGCCGATGGCACGACCGTGGTGGCCGAGAGCCAGACTGCGGGCCGCGGTCGACTCGGTCGATCGTTCTACTCGCCCCCCGGCGCGAACCTCTACACGTCGATCGTACTTCGGCCTCACATCACGATCGCCGCCGCTCCCAGTTGGATCCTCGCGGCCGCCGCCGCGGTCGCTACCACGATCGCCGACTGGCTCTCCCACTCCGTGGAACCCAGCGCCGGCGAAGCGGTCGAAATCAAATGGCCCAACGACGTGTTGATCTCCGGATTGAAAACCTCGGGCATCCTGATGGAACTCGGCGCGGAGGCGGCGCGAGTCGAGTTCCTCGTACTGGGGATCGGTGTCAACCTGAACAGCGACCGCAGTGAGTTCCCCGAAGAGTTTCGCTCCCGCGCGACCAGCCTCTACAGCCACAGCGGCCTGCGGGTCGACCGGATCGCCTTTGCCCGGCACCTGTACGGCAATCTGGAGCGGGTTTTCGACGATTGTGGGTCGCGGGGGTTCGATGCGGTTCGCCCTGAGTTCGAGTCACGGTTTCGCATGCCGGGGCAGCGCGTGACGGTCTGCGAGTTCGACGGGTCTCGGCTCGAAGGCACCGCGATCGGAATCGATGCCGACGGTGCGCTTCGAATCCGACGTGCTGACCCCCTTCCCGGAACAGACGACGAGGTCCGCGTCATTGCGGGTGACGTGACATTGGCCAAGGAGTACCCGTGACGGTTCTGCTGGTAATCGATATCGGAAACACCAACGTGGCACTCGGTATTTTCGATTACGCCGATGACGGTCCCAAGGCACGGCTCACCGATCACTGGCGCATCGGGACGCATCGCGAGCAAACCTCCGATGAGGTCGGCTTGAGTGTCAGCGCGCTACTCGCCCAGAGCGGTCACGACGGCTCCGATGTCACGGACGTGATCATTTCCAGCGTCGTGCCCCCGCTACTCCCGATCTGGGAGCGGGTTTCGACCAAACTTTTCGATCGTACACCGCTCGTGGTCGGCCCCGGGATCCGCACCGGCATGCCGATTCGCTACGAGAACCCGCACGAGGTCGGTGCCGACAGAATCGTCAACTCTCTGGCAGCCTTCGAAATGTTCGGAGGTCCCGTCATCGCGGTGGATTTCGGGACGGCGACGACCTTCGATTGCGTATCCGAAGGTGGCGAATATCTGGGGGGCGTGATCTTCCCCGGCATCCACACCTCGATGGAAGCGCTGTTCGCACGTGCCTCCATGCTTCACCGAGTCGAGATCGCGCGGCCCCGAAGTGTCATCGGCCGAACGACGACCGGCTCCCTGCAATCCGGATTGCTGTACGGATTTGCCGGACTCGTCGACTCGATGGTCGCGCGGATTCGAACCGAACTCGGACCGAATG
>JAJDAM010000251.1 GCA_029261905.1 Deltaproteobacteria bacterium | reverse complement strand
CCCCCGCCCTGTGTGCCCGCAACGTTCCCCGTGATCCTCGTGCGCTCGATCAGCATCTCGGCAGGCGCCGCGTTGTAGATCCCAGCGCCGAAGGCGGCCTCGCTCTGGGTAACGAAGGAGTCGATCAACTCCAGATTGGCCGACTGATTCAGGATTGCACCACCGGCGCACGCGGGGCAGGGGCTGGTCAACGTTCCGTTTCGCAGAAACAGTCCCACGAGTCGAATCGTGCCCAGCGCCCGACCGTGAATGATCCGATCTCCCAGGAGTCCCCCATCGATGACGGCGCCGGGCAGCCCGATGATCTCGATGTCGACGTTGAGATCGAGATCTCCGGTCGCCGCCGCGTTCTCGTCCGCACCCGCGATCGAAAGCCGGTAGACCCCGGCGATGCCCAGAACGATCCTTCCCGAACCCTGCGCGTTCGCCTCCTGAACGGCCGCACGCAGCGTGCACTTGTTCGGACTTCCGGTGCTCGACTCACAGAGGCCATCGCCCGGGATGGCGTCCTGAAAGTCACTGACGTTGTTCACGTTGAATTCGATCACCCCAGCGAGGGCCGCAGCCGACCAGAGGAAGACGACCGCGAAGACAGTAGCGAGGGCGTGAATACGCCTGGTCCACATACAAGTGCAAGCGCCTAGCCGGGCTCGTGTCCGTAGTCGGTCTGCAGCATCTAGCCCTGTGGACACGACTCGAGCCAGTTCTGAATCGAATAACCCTCGAGAAAGTCGACCATGGTCCCGTCTCCTTCGCCTCACGGGCCGCGTCGGAAGCGGAGCGGCGTGTCTCTGTAGCGTGTAATGCAATCCCAGTGCCATCGCGCGGGAGTGCGAAGATGAACGGCGACAGCACAGCAGTGGTGAGAAGCGCAGGCCAGGGACGAAAGGCCCCAGCGCGGCCGATCCTGTGTCATCGTCCTGTCCCAGGGGCGTTCGGTGCGTGCCCGTGAGACTGATTGCACGCGAGGTTCCGTCTTGGGGAAACCCCCAGCTTCAGCCTCTTCGGGCCAAGGGTTTGCGGCCATGCGGCGGGAGTACGGCGATAGCCGTACTTGCGTCGCTCGTCTACATCGCGCGTTGGAATCGCGCCCGGGTCACCATTTGTATCAGGAGCTATCGCGAGTTCGGTCGCCCCTACGGTAGCGATGAAGGCTCAAACGATCAGGCACCATGCAAGTGGCAGTGGCGTCCTTAGTGGTGCGTCACCGCTTCGATAGCGTCGATGACTTTCGATTGTGTTGGGTGCGATTAGATGGCCTGCTGGGTGTCGCGTGCGGCGTCACGGCATTCAGGTGACTCGAGTATTCTCTCGGCCTCTCGAGTGACGGTTTCGAAGTCGAGGTCGCGAGGCTGAAGGACCCGTCCCGCTCCGGTCGCAGCGAAGGTGGAACGTGCCGTCCACGGCAATCCGGAAGTCACTCTGCTGGAACCAACGGTCCGCAGGTCACCGCCCATGTGAAACTCTGGTCAACGCGTCCCAGAATGCGGCATCCCCTGAACGGGGGATAAGTTTCGCGACTCCACGAGCATCGCGTGCGACCGGAGCTGTGAACAACCACCCATTCGGGTGACACGCGTTAGCGTCGTGACCCACGACAATTCAAAATGTCTGCGGCGGGCATCGCTTTCTTCAAGACGCGTCGATTATCTTCCACACACGACGGTGATATCTGTACTATGCAAGTCTCTGGGAGGCGCCACGTGCACCAGGGCAGATGCCACAATTTCAAAGGGTCCGTGTTGTCCACCGTGTCTGCTGCGGTGATGGCCGGGGTCAGCGCTCTGCTGCCGTCGGGGATCGCGCGGGGCCAAGCTCCCGAACAGATCGTCGTGGTAGGCGACTCGATCAGTGGTGGCGCTACCGAACCGGGCGCGGAATCCTGGCCCGCGATCGTAGAGGCCATCAGCACCGAGGGCGGGATGCCGATCGGCGTGGTCAACCTGTCGATGGATGGGGCTTCGGCGTTCGAATGGGCCCGGGATCCGGTGATCTCACTCAACGAAGCCCAACGCCAGATCTCGGGCTCCTATGGCCTGATCGCACTCGGCGAAGGCGATGCATACAGCGACCGGAGTTGGTCCGAGTTCGTGACCGACTTGATGGCGATCGCGTTGAAATTGAACCGGGCGGGGTCGGCAAAGATCATCTTGCTGCAGATGCCAGTCGAGAACGGATCCACACCCGCGCAGGAAGCACTGCGCCTCGAGTACAACTGGATCCAGCAGACCCTGTGCGACGACACCTCGACGCCGTTCGAATTCGTCTGCATCGATGCGAGCGAGATCCCCCTCGCTGGAAACTTCCCCGTGTCGGCCGGTGGCGGATACGGGGCCTACCCGACGGCACAGGGCCAACTGTGGCTGGGAGGATTCGTCCACACGGCCCTGTCCGCCTGGTAGATCTCGATTGCCGAACCCGTTGACGCGATCTGCTGTTAGTGTTCTGACACACTACGGAGGTCACGGAATGCGTCTGACTTTCAAGGTCGCCACCGAAGTCACGGGAAGCCTCTTCGGCGCGCCATGGCAGACCGGTAGGTTTGTGCAATTCGCCTCCACGACGTCGGGTGTGACGGCGACCCGAACCAACACCGGCTTCGACAATCGCACGGCGATGGGTGTAGGAATGCTTTCGATGGTGACGCCGGTTCGATTCGATACCTTGGTAGAGGGCCAGTTTTCTCAACGCATCCCCGTGACGGGGATCTTTACCATCACGTTCGTGCCCGAGCCGCGTATCGCAGCGATATACGCGACTGCAATCGCGGTGCTCTTCACGCTGGGCCTGCGTCGGCGCACAGTGGGGTAGGTAACGCGGATCGAATTCACAGAGAGCGACAAGTCGGACCGTCGGCCTCGAATGATCAGGAATTCGCAGTGCTGATCTGCCGAGTGAGACGTCGCTGGGTCAGGCGCTATTGAAGACTTCTGGCAGCCTGCGAAAGGGGGCTACCCCAACCAGCCTGATCTCCGCCCGCCGAGCACTCGCATCTTCCTAGAAAAAGACGTAAGAGCGGACCACGACGTTCTTGCGGCACGGGGCGTCATCGGGTGCCGTGTAGTCGATGCTGGCCGTGTGGAAGGACCAGCGCGATACGGAACCGTCGGTGACCGAGTCGTAGCACTTCAGCATCGAGACTTCGGTGGGCGACTGTTGCGGAAACCAGTACCACTCGTGGTCCGGTCGGTAGGTGAAGCGGGTAGTCTCGCCGACGCGGTCGTCGTAGACGCGGTA
>JAJDAM010000250.1 GCA_029261905.1 Deltaproteobacteria bacterium | reverse complement strand
CGCGATCGACGGTCTGATCCAAAATACCGGAACCTTCAAGATGCGCGGGTCGCTTCCCGATGGCAGTGGCGATCTGAAATTCGACCTCGAGAACATCGACATGGTCTCCTACGACTCCTTCGCGAGGCAAGCGGGTTGGCGACTCGATTCTGGAAAAACCACACTGAGATCGATCATCGAGGCCCGAAACGGAAGCTACAAGACGCGAAACGAACTGGTGCTGCACAACCTGGGTGTGACACCCGACGACGGCGGCGGTTTCTCGGCCACATTCGGCATGTCTCTGGATCTCGCGCTGGCACTGCTGCGCGACCCTTCGGGCGACATCGCACTTTCGATGCCAGTCGACATCGGCGAGAAAGGCTCGAGCGTGGGGATCGGCTCGCTGATCCTCAGCGCGCTGCGCAACGCCATCGTCGGGGCGCTGACTTCGCCGATCAAGATGTTGGGAGCACTCATGCCCAAAGGCGGCGGGCCACCTTCGTTCGACCCCATCGAATTCGACGCGGGCTCGAGTGCACCGAACGAGCAAGCCGAGGAGCGGCTGGCTTCGTTGAAAGAGTTGCTGTCGAAGCGTCCCAGTCTTCAGCTGTCACTCTCGGGGCAATGGAGTGAAGAGGATCGACGGACTCTCGCGCTTGCGATTCTGCAACAGAAGGCAGCATCGGAGGAGCCGTTCCCCGAAATCGAAGGGGGCGGGTTCTTTTCCAAGCGCAGAGTCGCCGCGGCTCTGATCAACCGTGCCGCCGGCGAGGAGGGCGTGCTCGAACCCGAGGACGAACAACAGCTCGAGAAATACATCGAGGCTCAGCAAGTGCCGACGGATCGTTTTCAGGCACTCGGCGATTCGCGATCGGAGAGCGCGAGGTCGATGCTCCTCGATTCGGGTGTCGGTGCCGACTCGGTTTCTGTCGAGCCGTCGTCGTCAGCCGAGAAACCGGGCGTTGCCTTGGCACTGCGGCCGAAACCCTCAGGCGACGAAGCGGAAGCCGAATAGCGAGGCCAGACCACGATCGATGGTCAGGTGCTACGCGAGGCGCCCCAGCGCTTCAGCCATTCGATCAGCCGCGCATTGAACTCGTCGGGCTTCTCCTGGTGGAGGAAGTGCCCTGCCCCTTCCATCCGGACCACCTCGAGTCCGGCGGGAAAATCTTCGTCCAGCATCGTCAACTCATACAGCCGTGTGTCGATGCAGCCGTCGAGCGCGCCAGTGAATGCCAACGTGGGCACGTTGACCTTCGCCTCTGTCAGTTTCCGCGTCTGCTTGGCGGCTTCCGTTTTCGACTCGAACATCGCGCGGTAGTAGCCGAGCGCAGCAGCCTTCACTCCGGGTTGCGCAAGCGAATGTTTCAACGCTCTCTTTTCGTCCGCACCCGGGTCCCAGCCCGGCGACCAATCACGCCAGAGCTTGTCGATGAGTGCCCAATCTCTCGCCTCGACGGCGAAGTCGGCGACTCCGCGCAATTGAAAGAAGATCATGTACCACGAGTTGCGAATCTGGGAGGGGAGCTTCCGGATGGCTTCTTGCATCCGTCCGCTGTAGGGAACGGCCAATGTCGTGAGCGACGAAAACCGATCGGGTGCAAGCGCACCGGCCACGTAGGCGATGGCCGCGCCCCAGTCGTGACCGACGAGGTGGGCGCATTCGACATCGAGATCGTCGAGCCAACCGACGACGTCCTCTGCCATCCGAACCAGGTGATAATCGGCATCGGCGGGTTGAGACGACGGCTCGTAGCCGCGCATCGTTGGCGCGATCGCGCGATAGCCGGCGTCGGCCAACGCGGGCAGCTGAAACCGATACGACCGCGCGTGGTCCGGGAACCCGTGCAGGCAGATCACCACCTCCCCTTCGCCCTGTGCCAGCGCGGAGAAGGTGAGGCCGTTTGCATGAAGCTCGAGTGTGTCGAATTCGATCGTCATATTCAGTCGAGTGCGTAGACTCGCGCCGCCGATTCGTGGAGCACACGGCGCAACGTCTTCTCGGGTAGATGTCCGAGCACACGATCGGCGTAGACGCGGGGGCGTTCCGCTGGGGTCTGCGGCCCCGGGGACATGCTCGTGGGGTGCGGGAAGTCGGTCTCGTAGAAGATGTTGTCCGGGTATTTCTCCAACACCGTATCCAGCTCTTCCTCGAACCAGAAACACGCATAGATCTGCCGCTTGAAGTACTCCGAGGGCAGCAGATCGTACTCGGGGTGTTCACCATGGATTCCCCCGTTGCGCCATTGCCAATCCATTGCCTCGAGTGCAGACGGAACCCAGCCGACGCCGCTTTCGACCGAAACGAAATTCAGTTTCGGGTAGCGATGGCAGACTCCACCAAAGATGATGTCCGACAGGCAACGCGAATTCTCGATGAACAGGATCGAAGACACGCGGCCGAAGTTCGCACGAGTGCCGATGCCAGCCGAATCGCGCATCAATTCTTCCATGCTGCCGCTACCGATATGGAAGCTGATCGAAAGGCCGGCGTCCTGTGCGGTAGCCCAAATCGGGTCCCAGTGATGGTCAGCCAGAGTCGGTTGCCCGAAATCCTCGGGATGTCCGGTGAACAGGACCGCCTTGTGCCCCTTGGCCGCACACCGCTCGATCTCCTTGGCCGATGCATCGACGTCCCAGAACGGTGTCGCCATCACCGGAACCAACCGGCGCGAGTCCGCGCTCGTCCAGTCGATCAAGAAGTCGTTGTAGGCTCGAACGCATTCGAGCATCAGCTCGGGCTCCTTCAGGTTGAGAAACGCTCCGGAACCGAATCCACCGACATTGGGATACAAGACCTGCGCCCAGATGCCCTCCCGGTCCATGTGTTCGAGGCGCGCGTTGGCGTCGTGGGAGGATTCGGGCAATTCTTCGAAGGTGTCGCGAAAGTCGGGGATCGTCCCATCGAAACCGGCCATCGTGACCATGCCGGGAGGGACCGACGGCTTACCCGCGACGATCCAGATGTCTTTGCCACCCAACCGCTCGATGTGAGGGACATCGTTGCCCCATTTGCTCGAAACGCGAGAAGTCCAGACGTCCGGCGGCTCGGTGATGTGGGTGTCGACATCGATGACGCGATGGCGATCGAACAAAGAGGACATGGGGTTCACCTCGTGCTGGCTCGACGTCCAATCAACTGTCGAGCATCTCGAAGATCATCTGGTTGTGCTCACCGAGCGTCGGCGCTCGACGGCTGATCCGCCACGGCGACGCCGACAGCCGGTATGGCGCCCCAGGATAGTCGAAGCTTCGACCGAGTTCCGGATGTTCCACCTCGACCCGGAATCCACGGGCAACGAAGTGCGGGTCGTCCATCACTTCATCGGCTGAATAGATCACACCGACCGGCAAGCCGCGCTGCTGCGAGCCGATGAAGAAGTCGTATGCGGACAACCGCGATGCGACCAGGTTCTGCGCTTCACGGCCGGCGCCGAAGATCGCCTGCAATTCGGGATCCTCGGCAATCTTCGACAGATCGATGAACTCGCGTTCGGCTCCGAGATCCAGCAGGAACGCCTCGGGGAAATCTGCGGTCAAGCCGAGTTCTTTCATCCACCGGTGAAGCTCGCGAAAATGGGGCGGCTTGGTAGGTGGCACACCGGTATTGACGTGCTTCCCGTCTGCACATTCGATCTGCGTCGGCAGGGTCGGACGACCCGCCGCATGCCGTCCGGTCTGGCGCTCCACCGTGGCGTTTGCAACGAGCCAATCGTAACTCCCGGCTTCGGTCGTCACGTTCGCCGCGGCGTGCATGTTCACATCGATCTGTTGACCGATCCCGGTTTGATCTCGAACCAGCAGCGCTACCAGCGCTGACATCACCGCGTAGTGACATGCCGTGTGATAGCCCTGGTTTCCGCCCCCTCGAACCGGCGGGAGTGAATGATCGTCGTAACCGCAGTTCCATACGGGCCCGCCACCCGCCAAGATCGTCAGGTCGGTCGCCGGTTCCAGACTGCGCGGATCACCACGACCGAACGGCGTAATCGAAACCGCGATCAGATCTTCCCTCAGCTCGCACAGCTCGCGGTACGAAAACTGTAGAGAGTCGAGGTGTCCGGGATCTTCTGCTTCGAGCAACAGATCCGCGCTCGCAATCAACTGCGCGAAGCGCGCCTTGTCTGCAGGATCGAACAGGTCGAGCGTGACCCCCAGCTTGCTGGTGTTGTAGTGCCACCAGTACAGACTTCGCTCGGGCCCCGGCTCGTCGTCGAGGAAGGGACCATAACCGCGCATGCGATCTCCTCCGGGAGGCTCGACGACGATGACTTCCGCTCCCATGTCGGCCAGCAACTTGCCCGCCCAGGCGCTGCGTTCGCTCGATAGCTCGACGACGCGGAGGCCTTCGAGCGCTCCAGGCGGCTGCGCGCTCAAATCACACCCTCCTGTCGAAAAGCCGTCAACTGTTCGGCTGTGTATCCGAGCAAATCGCCGAACACTTTCTGGTTGTGTTCACCGAGACAAGGCCCACCGCGGCGAATCTCCCAATCCGTTTCAGAAAAATGGACCGGAAGCCCATCGACGCGAACCTCACCGATCTCGGCGTGAGTGACCTGTGGCCACAAACCCCAGCTTCCGGTGTTCGCATCCTCGTCGATCCTTTCCTTCGGGCGCAGCACCGCAGTCGCCGGGATGCCGGCAGCGCGCAGCACGCGGGCGAGTCCGGCCCGATCGCGTTCAGAAGTCCACGCCGCCAGCGCGCGATCGATTTCGTCTTCTCGCTCGAGCCTTCCAGCAAGCATCCGAACCGAGTCCCGCTGTGCCCAAGGCTGACCGATCTCGATCGAAAGCGCGTCCCAGTCCACATCGTCGCGGCACGCGATCGCGATCCAATGGTCGTCTCCGCGCGTCGGATAGATGCCGTGGGGAGCCATCTGTGGCGATTGGCTGCGGTTGCTGTCTGGCATGCCGGGTCGACGCGAGCGACGACCGTTCACGGTGTAGTCGAGCAGCGCAGGACCGTTCAGTGTCGCTCCGGCTTCCGTGCACGAGAGGTCGACGTACTGCCCGGCACCCGTCTTGTTGCGATGGCGCAGTGCCAACAGAACTGCGATCGCCATGTAGTAGCCGCCGGTGTGGTCCATGTACGAGTATCCCCAACCTGCCGGTTCGCGGTCCGCGAGCCCCGAGCTGAAGGTCAACCCGGACATCGCCTGCACGATGGGGCCCCACGTCTT
>JAJDAM010000249.1 GCA_029261905.1 Deltaproteobacteria bacterium | reverse complement strand
TCCGGGCGCTCGGAGTCTCGCTCGTCACCGAGTACGTGGTGCCCGTCGAGGTCGCGAGCCTGATCTTGCTCGCCGCCATCGTGGGTGCGGTGATTCTCGCCAAGCAGAGGATCGACTGATGATTCCGACCGAGCACGTCATTGCGCTTTCGGCCGCGCTCTTCACGGTGGGCGTCATCGGCGCCCTCGTGCGCCGCAATCTGATCGTGATCTTGATGTCGATCGAGTTGATGCTCAACGCGGCGAATCTCGCCTTCGTCGGGTTCAACCGCATGTGGCCCGGGACCGAAGGCGCACCCGCAGTCGATGGTCAGATCTTCGTTCTGATCGTCATCACCGTGGCCGCGTCCGAAGTCGCTGTCGGCCTCGGGATCTTTCTCTCCATGTTCCGAAATCGCGATTCGGTGAACGTGGAGGAGGTCAATCTGCTCAAATGGTGAACGGCGTCGACAGCGATCTGCTGCACTGGATACCGCTTCTCCCGTTGGCGGCGGCCATCTATCACGGTGTGATGATCGGGCTGGTGCGTCGTCAGACGCCGCAGACGGTCGTCGCTGCGGTTTCGTGCGGAGCCGTCATTCTCGCCTTCGTGGTGTCGTTCATGGCACTGCTCGATCTGCTCGATCAACCCGAGACTTCGCGGTTGCTGGTCGACAACGTCTACACGTGGATCGGTGCCGGGATCGGAACCAGCGCGATCAGCGCCGAACTCGCGTTCCGGCTGGATCCGTTGTCGGCTGTGATGATTCTGGTCGTGACCGGTGTCGGCTCGCTCATCCACATCTATTCGATCGGTTACATGGATGACGATCACCGCGACGACAAGGGGTTCCAGCGCTTCTTCTGTTACCTGAACCTGTTCACCTTCTCGATGCTGGTCCTGGTGCTGGCCGACAATCTCGTGCTGATGTTCCTGGGTTGGGAAGGCGTGGGTTTGTGTTCCTACCTGTTGATCGGGTTCTGGTACAGCGACAGCTTCAACGCCTACTGCGGCAGCAAAGCCTTCATCGTAAACCGGATCGGCGACTTCGGATTTCTGATCGGATTGTTCCTGCTGTTCGGGGCGCTGGTCGAGGCGGGGCACCCGGCGGTATCGTTCTCGGGCATCGAGCAGCACTTCTCGAGCATCGTCGATAGGACGCTGACGTTGCCCGCCTGGCTGCCGTTCGGCACTGAATGGCGACTGGTCAACGTGATCGGGCTCTGCTTTTTCGTGGGTGCCTGCGGCAAGTCCGCGCAGCTACCGCTGTACGTCTGGTTGCCGGACGCGATGGCTGGGCCGACGCCGGTTTCCGCGTTGATCCACGCCGCCACGATGGTCACGGCCGGCGTCTACATGGTCTGCCGGATGAGCTTCCTGTACGCAGCAGCGCCCGAAGCGTCTGCGGTGATCGCCTGGACGGGTGGGATTACCGCACTGTTCGCCGCGACGATCGCCGTCACGCAGACCGACATCAAGAAGGTCCTGGCGTATTCGACGGTCAGCCAGCTGGGATACATGTTTCTGGCGGCCGGCTGCGGCGGTTTCTCTGCGGCTGTCTTCCACCTCGGCACACACGCGTTCTTCAAGGCGCTGCTGTTCCTCGGCGCCGGCGCGGTGATCCTCGCGATGCATCACGAGCAGGACATGGAGAAGATGGGCGGCTTGTGGAGTCGGTTGCACGCGACCCGCTGGGTATTTCTGATCGGCGTGCTGGCGATCGCAGGCGTTCCCGGATTGTCGGGCTTCTTTTCGAAGGACGAGATTCTCGTGGCCGCCTACGCGAGCCACGTTCCGGGACACGACTGGCTCTACGGCATCGGCCTGCTCACGGCCGGCATCACGTCCTTTTATATGTTCCGATTGTTCTTCCGTGTATTTCTGGGCGATTGCCGCGCGCCGGTCGCGACCCGAGATCACATCACAGACCCCGGTGGCTTCGTCGTCAAACCGCTGTGGGTGCTCGCGTTCTTCTCCGTGGTGGGCGGTTACTTCGGATTGCCTCAGGTCTGGGGTGACCTGATCGAGATGGAAAACTCGAACAGCCTGGCCAACTTTCTGGCACCGGTGCTGACGTCGACAGAAGCGCACCACCTCGATCACAGCACGGAATATGGGATGGCCCTCGCGGCGGTTGGCCTCGCCGCCGCCGGCGCGGCTCTTGCCTGGCTTCTCTACGTGAAGCGGCCCGGACTTCCCGATCGACTCGCGAAACAGATGTCCGGGATTCACCGGACCCTGCTGAACAAGTACTACATCGACGAAATCTATGACGCGGTCTTCGTGCGGCCGCTGGTCGCATTTTCGGACCGGGTGCTGTTTCGCACGGTCGATGCCGGCTTGATCGACGGTGTCGCAGTCAACGGGACCGCCAACACGATCCGCTCGCTCGCCGCGAACGGACTCAAGTACGTTCACTCGGGTCTCACACAGACCTACGTTTTCATGATGCTCGTGGGTGCCGTCGCGATCGTCATGTATCTGCTGCCATAGGATCAGATGGGCGGAATCGACGAACATCTGCTGACGATCATCACCTTCTTCCCACTGGCGGTTGCACTGGGATTGATGGCGACCAGCATCATCGGGTCCGCGCTCGGCGCGGATGGCCTGCCCGACAGCCTTTGGCAGGCCGTCGCACTCGCCGGCACGACGCTGACGTTTCTGTTGTCGTTGTACCTGTACGCAGCGTTCGATCCGCTCGAGACCGGCTTTCAGTTCACCGAACACGCACCGTGGATCGCCCAGTACGGGATCAACTACTTCATCGGGATCGATGGGATCAGCCTGTTGCTGGTGGTCCTGACGACGTTCCTGATGCCGATCGTGCTGCTCGCAGCGTGGAACGACATCAAGAAGTCGGTGAAGACGTATCTGTTCTTCATGCTCGCGCTCGAGACGGGAATGCTCGGCGCTTTCGTTTCGCTGAATCTGTTCCAGTTCTACGTGTTCTGGGAAGCGATGCTGATCCCGATGTATTTCATCATCGGGATCTGGGGTGGTGCGCGCCGGATCTATGCGGCGATGAAGTTCTTCTTGTTCACGATGGTCGGCTCGTTGCTGATGTTGTTGGCGCTGCTCGTCGTCTACTACCTGAACTTCGAGCAGACGGGTGTCTTGAACTTCGACTACATCTCCGCGCCGGGTACTGCTGCCGTCGGGTTGCTCGACACGGTGGTGAGCACCGACGGTGTCTGGTGGAAGAGCCAGACGTGGCTGTTCTTCGCCTTCGCGCTGGCTTTTGCGATCAAAGTGCCGATGTTCCCGCTCCACACCTGGCTGCCAGACGCCCACGTCGAGGCGCCGACCTCCGGTTCGGTCGTGCTGGCCGGCGTGTTGTTGAAGATGGGAACCTATGGGTTCCTGCGCTTCGCGTTGCCGATGTTTCCGGTCGCCGCGGTTGCCTTCACGCCCTGGCTGATGGGACTGGCACTGGTCGGCATCGTCTACGGATCGCTCGTCGCGATGATCCAATCCGACATCAAGAAGCTGGTCGCCTACTCGTCGGTCGCGCACCTCGGCTTCGTGATGCTCGGGATGTTCGCTTTGAACGTGCACGGACTGAACGGAAGCGTGCTGCAGATGATCAATCACGGTCTTTCGACCGGCGCCTTGTTCCTGTTGGTCGGGATGCTCTACGAGCGCCGCCACACGCGGGAGATTTCCGAGTTCGGCGGGATCGCCAAACCGATGCCGGTGTTTGCCGCGCTGTTCGGCGTGGTGACGATGTCGAGCATCGGGCTGCCTGCGTTGAACGGCTTCGTCGGTGAATTCCTGATCCTGCTGGGCACGTTCCTGGTGAATCCGTGGGCGGCGGTGATCGCGACCTCCGGTGTGGTTCTGGCGGCCGCCTACATGCTGTGGATGTACCGGCGTGTGATGTTCGGCCCGGTCGACAACGAGGAAAACCGCGGCCTGATGGATCTGGGCATGCGCGAAAAGGTCGTGATCGTGGCGATGGTGCTCCCGATCATCTGGATCGGTGTCTATCCGAACCCGCTGCTGCGGCGCATCGAACCTTCGGTGATCGAGTTGATTCGCGTCGTCGAGGCACGCAGTGGCGGCGCCGATGAGGATCTCGCGAGCCTCACGTCCAGCCACTCTCTGTCGATTGCCGCACCGCAAGGCGTTTCCATTCGACGCTCACTTCAGGAGCAGCCGTGATCCCCGCGCCGGAGCTCAATATCCCGGTTCTCGCACCGATCGCCTTCGTGGCCATCGGGGCGATGTTCGTTCTGATGGGTGAAGTGTTTCTGTCGCGCGCGAAGACCGTGATGGGCCGCGAAGTGACGGAGTCGTTCATCGGCACCGTGCTGGCGTTCACTGCGATGTTCTTCTTGCTGCTGACCACGTACGCGGCTGGGGTCGCATTCGGTTTCGGTGGCACCGAGACCTTCAACCCGAGCCATGCGATGTACCAGCTCGACGTGTTCTCGTCGCTGATCACCGCCATCGTCGCGTTTTCGGCACTGCTCTCGTGCGCGTTGTCGATCGCGTACCTGGCAGAATTGCGGATCAACCACGGCGAGTACTACGCGCTGCT
>JAJDAM010000248.1 GCA_029261905.1 Deltaproteobacteria bacterium | reverse complement strand
CCATCAGAATGACGGCGTGGAGAAAGAGCAGCCGATACAGCAGCGGTGACAAACGAAACGACGAGTACGTCGGAATGGCGACCAGCGCGCCGATCAACACTGGCGCAACTTCAGCCCACCAGGTGATTCGATCGTGGGGCGCGATGCCCGACCAGACCAACACCACTGACGTCGCCGCCAACAGAGCGACGGGTTCTTTCGAATTGCGATCTTCGTCGATCACGTCTTCGGCCGAGGGTCGTCTGGTCGGCGACACCCATCACGGCGCCGATCCACATCGGAGTGCCTGAGAATGATTCCATTCACAGTGTCTTGAAATACCTCGCAACCGGAAGCAGGCGGAACCCCGCAGACTCGTATGCGCGCCGTGCGGGAGCGTGACCCGGGTCTCCTCCTGTCTCCACCATCGCGATGGACATTCCGGCCTGCTGGAACCACTCGACCGAGTGGCGGGTCAGGCCGGCCGCGACTCCGCGACGCTGAAAATCGGGGTCCACCGCAATCATGTAGATCTCGCCCATTCGATCTTCACGGTGAAGCTTCAACGCCACGAATCCCGCCGTTCGCGAATCCTCCGATGCGACCCAGACGTCGACGTCCCCATCCGCGCAAACGGATTCGACCGCAGCTCGTTGGGCCGCGCGCCAATCATCCCGATAGAACGCGCGAAAAACACCAGGTTCCATCGCGGCTCGGAGTGATTCGAACACGGGTTCCCAAGCTCGAAGAGACAATTCTACGATCGCGTCGAGCTTGGAATCTCCGTAGGGTTCGATCACCATCTCGAGTCACCCTGGCGGCCAGCGGCGCACCCCGCCGCCATCCGTTCGTTACGCGGAGGGTGCGGGCTGGTGACAGACCGCCTCGACATTGTTTCCATCGGGGTCGATCACGAAGGCTCCGTAGTAGCCAGGATGATATTCGGGACGTGGGCCAGGGGTGCCATTGTCTCGAGCGCCCGATTTCACCGCAGCGCTGTGGAACTGGTCCACGGTCGCGCGGTCAGCAGCCGAGAACGCGACATGAATCGGACCACTGGGCGTCCCCCTTTGGATCCAGAAATCGGGCTTGCCATCTCGCCCGAAACCCGCACCGGAGATGTCGTGCTCCATTATGAGTCCGTACCCCAACGGGGAAAGCGCTTTGAGATAGAACTCTCTACTGCGTTCGTAGTCCGAAACGGTGAGCGCAATGTGATCGAGCATGCATGACTCCGCCGTGAATGGGGTGTGGTGAACTGCGGCCGACGGCTCTAGGCCGCCCTCCAACAGACATCCTTGAGGCAGAACGGTACAGCGGACGTTGGAACCACGCTATCGCCGCCCGACAAGATTCTTGCGGTCTCCGCGCGACGGGAGCTTTGGAGACACGTAGCGGCGTCAACGATTCGTGCCGCCAGCATTCATTCTGTCCAAAGCATCGCCGTTCGAGCTCTGCTATCTCCGACATCATGTGGTTGTGGAAATTCGTGTATCTGCTGCTCGCATTGTTGATGTCCGGCCCGGTCACTGCTCAGGAGTTTCGGGCGAACGACTTCGACGACACTTCCGGTCGTCAGCTCCTCCAGGTCGTCGATCCGACCTCGGCCGCGATCTCGACACCCGCTGAATACGATGCCTGCTTCAACCCCGGGAATCCGCCGAACATCATTTTCCAGGTTTTCGCATCGGGGATGACGACGGTGTCTGGCACGGTCTTTTTCGTCGATGCAACCGGTGCCGAGAACAGCACCAATGTTCTGAACACGTTCGGCTTCTCGGCAGGAGGCTGCGTGATCGGGACTCCCATCGGCAGCGGGTTCGGAACGGGCCCGGGTGACAGGGTCAATATCAGCAGCCTCGCCTACTGCGAGGACAACCAGACTCTCTACGCAGTCGACTTCGACTTCACTTCCCCGCACCTGGCACAGCTCCTCAGCATCGACATCGGGACCGGTGCGGGAACTCTGATAGGCAGCCACATGCCGCCAGACGTCCGCATTGTGGGGATGGCTTGTGACGAAAGTGGCCAGCTCTGGGGGCTGGACGGCGGCTTCGCTGCGAGCCCGACGACGAAGCTGGTCACGATCGATCGCGCGACGGGAGTTCGTACCCAGGTCGGACTCACCGGAACCGGCAACGGCGAACTCCAGAGTCTCGCCTTCGATCCGGGATCGGCGCAGCCACGTCTGCTTGCCGGGGGCACCGCGCTATACGAAATGAACTTGGCGACGGGAGCAGCGGAGACTTCGATCGGTAGTTTCGACAGTTTACAAGCGATGACTGCGGTGCCCGAACCTAACGTCTCGACCCGCTCGATTGCGGCGTTGCTGGTTCTGTCGATCGTGGCGCGTCAATCGAAACCCAAGCCCATCGAGACGGAATCAACTGGGATACGACAATTCGACTGACAGTGTGGGCGACGCTGGGCGAGTCGCATTGAAGGCCGAAGCTCGAACGGATTCGGGCCGCGAGATACTCAGCGCCGGTGCACGGCTTCGATGCGATGACCATCGGGGTCGATCACGAACGCCGCGTAGTAGTCCGGCGCGTAGTGAGGTCGCAGT
>JAJDAM010000247.1 GCA_029261905.1 Deltaproteobacteria bacterium | reverse complement strand
GCTGCGGATCTTCGGGCGCTTCGACGCGCGCGATCAGAGTGCGCGGTAGACGGGCGTCCTCGTGCGGCTCGATCCAGACACGTGCGAACTGTCGAAGCCCGAGTGCACCCGCGAGCTTCTCGACCCGAATGACGCTGGCAGCCAGGTGTGCCTCGACGCACGAGCGGACGACAGATTCCAATTCGCTTCGCTCCATCGACTCAGAAGAAGATCCGACACCAGAACAATGCGGCGAGGGCGCCCACCAGATCGGCCGAAAGGCAGGCGACGACCGTATGACGTGTCATCCGGATGCGGACGCTCCCGTAGTAGACGGCGAGCACGTAGAAGGTCGTCTCGGTGCTTCCCATCAGCACTGAGGAGAGGTAGCCGACGAACGAATCCGGCCCGTGTGTCTGCATCGTCTCGACCATCACGCCCATCGCACCGCCGGCAGACAGCGGGCGGAGCAGCGCCATCGGCAAGGCCTCGACGGGAAAGCCGATCAGCGCGGTAACGGGTGCAACCACCGCCAACACCGCATCGAGTGCTCCGGAAGCCCGAAACAACCCGACCGCGACCAGGATCGCGACCAGGAAGGGAATGATCATCACTACGATGTCGAAGCCTTCGCGCGCGCCCTCGATCACGGATTCGTACACCTTGACGCGTGCACAGAAGCCGTAGAGGACGATCACCACCGCCAGGATCGGCATCAGCCAGGTATTCGCGACCTCTTTGAATCCCAGACCCGTATCGGAGGTCACTTCTCGATAGATGGCCCAGAGGATCAATACGCCAAACGAAGCGAGCAGGCCGAGTCGCCATCGCGATAGTTCGATGTCGGGGGACGACTTCGCGTCGCCGGATGGATCGGATTCGGCGTCGGACAGCGGGGCTGCCGCGCCGGGGGCGCCCGCGTCGGGCGATTCGTCGGGATCGTCTTCGAATTGATCGAACGCGAATCGCCGTCGCTTGGCCAGTGCTTTGGCGACCAACACGGCGGTGATCGTCGAGCATAGCGTCGCGAGCACTGTGGGCAGAAAGATCGAGCCCGCGTTCGTGGAATCCATGCTGGCTCGCATCGCAATCACGCCGAGGGGCATGACCGCGATGCCGGAGGTGTTGATCGCCAGAAACAGCGCCATCGAATCGGTCGCAACGGCTTTTTTCGGATTGAGCTCCTGGAGTTCCCGTATCGCCTTGAGGCCGAACGGTGTCGCGGCGTTGCCGAGCCCCAGGATGTTCGCCGACATGTTCAGGATCATCGCGCTCATTGCCGGATGCTCAGCGGGAATTTCGGGAAAGAGCCTCGTCATCAACGGAGCGAGTCCGCGGGCAATCGAGGTCATCACGCCCGCATCGCGCAGCACCCGCATCATTCCCAGCCACAGCGCCATGGTTCCAATCAGGCCAAGCGCGAGATCGACCGCTTGACGCGCCGAATCCATCAGTGCCTGGTTGACTGCCGGCATGGTGCCGTTGATGGCCGCCGTCGCGACCGCACCCACGATGAGTGCGACGAAGATCCCGTTGAGCACTTTCTCCCCCCGGCTAGGTGCTCTCGATTGCCGCGTCGCAGGCTCCCGGATAACCTTCATGACGTCAAGCGGCGGCCCTGCGGGAGGCGCGGCTCGACGCCTCCCCCCGAGAGCGCAGTTCAGCGATATTCCTCTGATATTGCTAGAAGGAGTCTGGATGCTTCGGGTGTGGTGTGCGGTCGCGGTGTGTCTGCTGGTCGCGGGTACCGCGGGCGCTGACGATCTGTCGAAGCGGCTGACGGCCGCGATTGCGACCCCGGCACTCGAGGGAGCGCGCGTCTCGGTCTACGTGGTGAATCTCGGCGACGGCTCCGTGCGCTTCTCGCATCACGCAGAACGCGCGCTGATTCCGGCTTCGAACATGAAAATTCTGACGGCGCTCGCCGCGTTGTCGATGTTTGGGCCCACGCACCAATTCGTGACGAAACTGTACGCCGATGTGCAGCCTGGGAACGACGGGACGATCGATGTTCTGGGCGTGCGCGGTGGTGGAGACCCGGCGCTGACCTCGGAGCAGTGGTGGCGACTGGCCGCCGACCTGCGGGTACTCGGAATTCGGCGCATCAAGCGGGGACTGCTGCTCGATGCGACGCGGTTCGATTCCGAGTACTGGCACCCGGAATGGGGGGTGATCTCGGCACGCGCATACAACGCACCCGTTGGCGCGCTGAATGCGAACTACGGCGCGTACAGCATCACGGTGAGGGGAGGGGCCTGGCCGGGCGAGCCGGTCAGCGCGCTGATCGATCCGCCGGTGGCTCACCTGCGGTTGATCAACCGTGCGAAGACGGTGGCGAGCCGCGCGCCGGCCGAACTGGCGGTCGATCGCCGCCGGCTCGAAGCGGGTGAAGAGGTCGTGGTATCCGGACAGGTGCGTGCCGGAAGTGCTCGCCAGACCCACTATCGAAGTGTGCTGCAACCGGTTCACTACGCCGGCTCGGTGCTCCGAATGCAACTCGAGGCCAACGGGATCGAGGTCGGGACTCAGACCCGCGTCGGGACCATCGGCGCCGAAATGCCGTTGCTGATGTCGTTCGAAGGCGAGCCGCTGGCGCAGATCACGAGCCGCTTTCTCAAGTACAGCAACAACGCGATCGCCGAGACGCTCGTCAAGGCGATGGGCGCACACCGGCAAAGGTTGCGCTCGTCGACCGCGGCACAGCCGGGCTCGTGGCGCAATGGCGTGGTGGCGATGCGAGATGAACTCGAAGGGCTCGGCATCGACCTGACGGACATGGTGATCACCGACGGATCGGGACTTTCCTACGAAAATCGATTGACATCGGTGGCGCTGGTGTCGGCACTGCGAATCGCCAGCGATTCGTTCCAATTCGGTTCGGAGTTCCAGGCCGCACTCCCGATCGCGGCTGCCGATGGCACGTTGGAGAAACGTGCGAGATCGTCGGCCGAGAAGGTGCGAGCGAAGACCGGCCTGCTGACGCGCGTGACTTCGCTCTCCGGCTACGCGAACAATGCCGAAGGCGAACGGCTGGTGTTTTCGATTCTGGTCAACGGGTTTCGGCGCGGTGCCCAATCCGCGATGAGTGCGGTCGACGCGATCGCGTTCGAACTGACGCGCTGACCGACTACCGACAGACTAGGAGCCTGACCCAAGACTGTCGCGTCGGCCGAACGCCGCTGCATCACTGCTGTCTGCGTTGCTCTCAATCGCCCTAGCGCTGCTAGGGCTCAATCGAGCGCCTTGCCAGCAGCGCGCATCGACGCCCGGACCTTCCCGCGACAGTCTTGGGTCAGGCTCCTAGATGTCGTTGTGCTTCGCGGTCAGTACGGATGTCGAGTATCCGACTGGAAGCGCTACGCCGGTACGGATTCTCCGGGAGATCTGGCCTGGGCCCCAGTTGTAGGCGGCCAACGCGGTCGACCAGCTTCCGAAGCGTTCCTGGAGCTGACGAAGGTAGGTCACGCCGAGTCGGACGTTGACTTCGGGTTCGAACAAGAGCTTCGCTCCCACCCACTGAATGCCGAGTTCGTTGGCGAGCTCCTCGCCGGTCGGGGGCATGATCTGCATCAGCCCCATCGCGCCGACCGGCGACAACGCGTACGTGTTCCCTCGGCTTTCGACGTGGATGACCGCGACCACGAGGTCCGGATCGAGCTCGTTGTGCCGCGCACAATCGACCACGGCTTCGGCGACTTGGTGGATCTCGGCATCGGTCATGCGCGATCGATGCGAATGGAAGTATTCCGCGGCTCGAGCCACTGCGGACTCCCGGTCGAAAGAGGCGGCCGAATCAACCGGACACCCGGGCTTCTCGGGAGTCACCGAAGCCACGTGGTGCCACGTACCTCGCGGATCGTCTGCGGTCAGTTGACCCTCGGCCCGATCGATCGGAGACGCGAACGACGTCAATCCGAGCGCGAGGCACGACAATAACACGATCATGCGTCGCTTTGCGGTCTGTCTTCCGCTCATATTTGCTCCACTGTTCGTCGCGATTGTCGACTCGGCAGAACTCGCGTTCTACCGAGTCGACTCCCACGGAGTACGGCTGGCAAGATGTTCGTGATGTCGTCCAGCCCGCAGGGTGCGGGCCACTGTGTGGCGGTCGCCTAGCTCGATCCGAGCGGCGACAAACCGAGGACGGACAGTGCCTCGAAGTTGTTGATGACTGCATAGCCGGTCGTCAAGACGACGAGGCCGAAGAACGCGCCCTTGGCGAGCTGCGGAACTCTCGTTGTCGTCAACAGAACCAATACCGCAACGACGGTGACGACACTGTCGAGAACGAGACCAGGAACGAGCCCCATTCCCCCGAACAGCCATTCGGAGATGGGGTTGGCCTCTGTCACCTGCCAGCCCGCGACGGGGCTTCGCAGGCACAGATAGGTGGTCCAGTGGTCAGCGGCCGAGAGGGCCAGCGTGAGTAGTGCAAGAAGGTGCAATGTCACTCCATCATCCGAAACTCAATCGCGGATTCAAGGGGAGGTAGAGCAATATCCGTGCCTCCACGAAACGAAGCTCGAGAGTCTCGTTCCACCTCGGATTCATAGCCCCGAAGTTGCGTGCCCGTGGCAGTAGAAATTGCCTACGACTGGGATCGGTGTATGTAGATATTTTCCATTTTGGAGCGGCGCGGGTCTGCGGTGTTGCACCGAGCGGCTCGATGGTCGGACGTGAAGTCGCCCTGGGATGCGAGAGCTGCATCTGGGCCCTGCAGGGCATTGCGATGCGGCCGACGCGTCCGCTTTTCGGGGCCTACTCGCAGGCCCTCGTGCCTTCGCAGCAGCTTTTCTGCGAAGAATCTGCAAGCCGTGTGCAAAAGCAAATGGAGGGACCCGGCTCGGAGCCGGATCCCCCCATTATTGTTGCAAGGTACGCAAACAACTGCGCACTGGCGCCGCGGTGGAGCTGGCGGCGCCGAATCGACTATCGGCGTCGCATCTTCCCCTTGCCCAGAAGAAG
>JAJDAM010000246.1 GCA_029261905.1 Deltaproteobacteria bacterium | reverse complement strand
ACGAGATCGCCGGAGACGGGATCGTTGCGTTCTGGGGAGCGCCGTCGGACGATCCGGAGCATGCGCTTCACGCCGTGGATGCGGTATTGCGCTGCTGCAGTCGCCTCGATCAACTCAACCCCGGGTTCGCAGCAGCCGGCTTGCCGAAGCTGCCGACCTGTTTTGGTCTGGCAACCGGGGCGGTCATCGTCGGCAATGTCGGTGCTCCGTCCCGAATGTCCTACGCGGCGGTAGGTGACACGGTCAACACCGCGAGTCGGGTCGAGGGCCTGAACCGGATCTACGGGACGAGGGTGCTGGCGATTTCCAGCGTGCGCGACGAAGCCGGGGCGGACTATCGCTGGCGTTGGGTCGACCGTGTGCGCGTCAAAGGCAAGCTGACGCCGATCGATCTCCACGAGTTGTTGGGTCGCGTGGGGGAAGTGTCGGAAGAACGCGTGAAGTTCGCAGACGGCTACGAGGAGGCCTTCGCGCTGTTTCGCGATCGCCACTTCGACCAGGCGCGGGTCGCACTCGAAAGCCTTGCGGAGCGGTATCCAGACGACCTTTCCGTCGCGCGGCTGCTCGATCGAGCCCAGCAGCTATGCGCTGATTCACCAGCCGAAGATTGGGAGGCTGTCAGCGTATTCGTCACGAAGTAGCCGTATCTCGGAGCGGCTTCGACGCACAGACCCGATCGGCTCCGCGTTGCTAGCCTTGGCGGATGCCTGATTCCTTGACGGGTGTCGTGATCGGTGCCGGGGCGCGCGGTGTCGACGCATACACTCCCTATCTGCTCGAGCATCCCGATGAAGGGCGCATCGTCGCCGTCGCCGAACCTGACCCGCTGCGACGGGCCGCCTTTGCGACGCGTTATGGCGTAGCCCCGGAGGACTGCTTCGCCGACTACGCGACATTGCTGAACGGACCTCGGCTGGCGGATTTCGCGCTGATCGCGACGCCTGATGCATGCCACGTCGAACCTGCACTCGCTGCGCTGGAACTCGGTTATCACGTACTTCTCGAAAAACCGATGGCGTTGACCGAACCGGATTGCGAGGCGCTGGCGGCAGCGGCCGAGAAGAAAGGACTGATCCTGCAGGTCTGCCACGTGCTTCGCTACGCGCCCTTGTTCGAAGCCGTGAAGCGGGTCGTCGATTCGGGCGAACTCGGCGAGATCGTCACCATCCAACACTCGGAAAACGTCTCCTACTGGCACTACGCGCATTCCTACTGCCGGGGGAACTGGCGCAACAGCCAGGTCTCATCGCCGATGATTCTGGCCAAATCTTGTCATGATCTCGACCTGCTCTACTACCTCGCAGGCGCACCGCCCGCTCGCCTCACATCGCTACAGAGAGCTACGATGCTGTGCGCAGAAAATGCACCACCCGATGCGCCCGAGCGCTGCATCGACGGATGTCCGCACGCGGACGTCTGCCCCTACGATGCTGTTTCGATGTACCGAGACGTCACCCCGTTGCTGCTCGACATCCGGATGCGTTCGAGACTCGAAGTCGGCGCCGAAGAACGCCCCGATCCCGCCGATCTGCCGCGGGCTGCGAGCTGGAACACATGGCCTGTTTCCGCGATCTCTGGCGACACGACACCACAAGGCGTCGAGAAAGCGCTCCGGGAGACGGCCTACGGTCGTTGTGTGTATCGCGTCGGAGACAACGACCAGCCCGCGAGCCAAACCGTCAACGTGCTGTTTTCGAACCACGTCAATGCGAGCTTTACGCTGCATTCGACCTCGCACCGCGAGGGGCGCGAGACGCGAATCGACGGAACGTTGGGATCGTTGGTGGCGGGCTTCTACACGCTCGAGCAGTTTGCGACCGTGTGCGATCACAAAACAGGAGCGACGCGAGCACTCGAGTTGGCGAGCGAGGCCGGCGCACACGGTGGCTCGGACCCGCGGCTCTTCCGCGCCTTTCTCGCGGCGATTCGCGGCGAGTGCGACCCGCTGACTACCGCAGCCGAGTCGCTCTGGAGTCATCGGATGGCTTTTGCGGCGGATCGGGCTGCCCGGGAAGGCGTCGTGATCAGCTGGTAGTATCATGAACCGCCCGACGAATGGCCCAGACGCGGAAGCACCGCGGTCGTTCCGCCACTGTTCGACCCCTGCGAAATCAAAGAGGATCCACGACATGAGCTCTACGAACCGACAGATACTCCTCGCTTCGCGACCCGTTGGAATGATCCGTGACGAATGCTTTCGCTCGGAAACCACACCGCTTCCGGAAATTCGCGACGGGGAAGCGCTCGTCCGCAACATCTATCTATCGATCGACCCGACGATTCGCGGATGGCTCGATGATTCGGAGTCGTACTTGCCGCCGGTGCAAATCGGCGAGGTCGTGCGCTGCGGGGGTGTCGGAGAAGTCGTCGAATCGAAGAGTCCGAACTATCAGCCCGGTGACATCGTCTTTGGAATGATCGGATGGCAGGAATACTCGGTTGCGGGACGCGATGGCCAGGAGATGAACGTGCTGCCGAAAGGGCTTCCGCTGACCGCGGCACTCAGCGTGTTCGGGGTCACTGGAATGACCGCCTATTTTGGGATGCTCGAGATCGGAAAGCCGGTCGAAGGAGAAACCGTAGTCGTCTCTGGCGCCGCGGGTGCGACCGGGTCGGTGGCCGGACAGATTGCGAAAATTCAGGGCTGTCGGGTGGTGGGCATCGCCGGCTCCGACGAGAAATGCGCTTGGGTACGAGACGAACTCGGATTCGACGACTGCATCAACTACAAGACCGAAAAGATCCCGGAGCGGTTGAGGGAATCGTGCCCGCAGGGCGTCGATGTGTTCTTCGACAACGTGGGTGGCCAGATTCTCGAGAACGTACTCGACCGAATCAACCAGCGAGCGCGGGTCGTACTGTGCGGCGCGATTTCGCAGTACAACGCGACGGAGAAGGTCCCGGGGCCGTCGAATTACATGCAGCTGGTGATTCAACGCGCGCGCATGGAAGGCTTCATCATCATGGATTACATCCCGCGCTTCGGCGAGGGAATCATGAAGATGGGCGGATGGGTGGGCGAGGGGAAGGTGAAGTTTCTGGTGGACATCGTGGACGGACTCGAAAACGCGCCTTCGGCAATCAATCGGCTGTTCACGGGGGCGAACAACGGCAAATTGCTGGTGAAAGTCTCCGACGAGCCGAGCTGACGTGGCGATTCGCGCCGTCGTCTTCGACCTGTTCGACACGCTCGTCGATCTGTCGATGCTCGACCTGCCTCGGGTCGAAATTCGCGGAAAATGGATCCCGACGACGGCCGGTCGGTTGCACGAGGTGGTGGCCGGCCGGGCGAACATCGAATTCGAGCATTTCGTCGATGCGCTGTTCGCGGTCGATCGCGAATTCCGGGTATCGCGTTACGAAAAAGGGCTGGAGCTACCGACGCTGGAGCGTTTCGAAGCGTTGGCGATTCGGCTCGAAATCGCCGCGCCAGAACTCCCGCAAGAGCTCACCGATACCCATATGGGGATGATCCGCGACCAGGTGCAGGTCCCCGGTCATCACACTAATGTTTTGGAGGCACTCGGGCAGAGGGTGCGGCTGGGGCTGTGTTCGAATTTCAGCCATTCGAAGATGGCGCTGGATCTACTGCACGATTCGGGCATCGCGCCGCACCTCGCATCGGTGATCATTTCGGATGCGGTCGGAATCCGAAAACCCCGAAGCGAGATCTTCGAGTCGGTGCTGGCCGAGCTGGACGTCGCCCCTGCCGAGACGCTCCACGTCGGCGACAGCCTCAGTGCAGACGTTGCGGGTGCCGCGCGGCTCGGGATTCGGACGGTGTGGATCACGCGTAGGATTCCGGATGTCAGTGCCGCGCTCGCCGCCCACGACGGGCCCGAGCCCGATCACATCGTCGCCGATCTGGCCGAGATCGAAGGGTTGCTAGACACGACGTACGCCTGACGTCCGCTCGCGTGCGATTTGGCGCCGCACGCCGCACGTCGCATCGGGGCCGCTCGTTCATCCACGAGCAGTGGAAGGCTCGAGCGATTGGCCGGTCCAATGGAGTGGGACGTCATCGCTGCAGACGCGGCTCCAATCGAAGCGTTCGACCAGGTCGGAGGGCTGCTGGGGTGACGAGTCAGCGCTGATTCCCGCAAATCCTGCCAACGCTCCACAGAGTCGTGCAGCGGTGTAGTGCTGCCGCAGCTCACGCCATCCGACCGCGCCGTGCAGCTTCGCGAACTTGTCGCCGGACTTCTCCAGCAGCAGCAGGTGGTGGCGGTAGATCGGGGTGCGATAACCCAGTTGCTGCTGCAGCACCCTGTGAATCGCAGTGCAGGGGGCGAGGTCGCGGCCGCGAACCACCCGGGTGATCCCCGCTCGTGCGTCGTCGACCACACACGCCAGGTGATAGGCGATCGATCCATTGCGGCTTCGAAGAACCGGGTCACCCATCTGTGCGCTCGGGTCTTGCAACAGCGCCAGGCCCGATTCATCTCGCACATCGGTCGTTCCCGGTTCGAGTCGCAACCGCACGGCCCCGTCGACGTTGCGCCATTCGCCGTCTTTCAAGCGTTGGTCGCGGCACGTGCCCGGGTAACGCCATCCACCGTCCGCAGCGGGTAGCCCGGCGCGCCGGATCGCGCTGCGGCTGCAAGTGCAGCGATACAGCCGATCGGCGCGTGCGAGTTCGTCGAGCGCAGTGGCGTGATCGTCGTGTGATTCGCTCTGCAGACACTCGTCGTCCCAATCGAATCCGAACCACGACAAGGCATCTCGCATGTCCTGGGCGCTCTGCGGTGTGCAACGCGTCGAGTCGACATCTTCTAGCCGCAGCAGCAGCGTCGCACCGCGCTTTCGCGCGTCGAGCCAACACAGTAACGCCGCGAGCAACGTTCCGGGGTGGGCCGGGCCCGAGGTCGTGGGGGCGAAGCGGCAGCGTTCGATGGGAATCCCTATTTGCGGCATGAGACGGTTGGCATGGAAGATCAGTCACCGATGGTGGGGATCGAGAAGGTTGAATCGATTTCGAGGTTTCGAGAAGGCGAGTCTGCCCTTGCGACTGCGATCGAGCAAGAGGATGCTCCCCGGCGCACCCACCGATCGGTTCTTGATTCAAAACGATTCAAAACGGAGACTGTATGACCCGACCCTTTCGCTTCGGAGTCCAGATTCACGATCTGCCGACCGCAGACTGGCGCGAACGCATTCGTCGCATCGAAGCGTTGGGCTATTCGACGGTGTTTCTACCCGACCATTTCAGCGATCAATGGGAACCCGCCGCCGCGCTGGGCGGTTTCGCCGGCGTGACGGATCGACTGAACGTCGGCACGCTCGTGTACGACGTCGACTATCGGCACCCCGTGGTGTTGGCGAAATCGAGTGCGACCCTGCACGCGATTTCGAATGGACGCCACGAGTTCGGAATCGGCGCCGGTTGGATGGAGACCGACTATCGCGAGGCGGGCATGCGCTACGACTCGCCGGGCACCCGCATCAGTCGGCTCGACGAAGCGCTTCAGATCATCCGGTCGATGTGGGCAAACGAAAGGACGAGCTTCGAAGGGGAGCACTACCAGATTGCCAACATTGCCCAGGCGGCACCGCTCCCCGACGGCGAGCGGCCGCGGATTCTGATCGGAGGAGGCGGCCCGAAAATCCTGAAACTCGCCGGCCGCCACGCCGACATCATTGGAATCAATCCAAAACTTCCCGAAGGCAAGGTCACGCGCGACACGCCCAAGGATTCGTCACTCGACCGCGTGCGCGAGAAGATCTCCTGGGTCGAGGCGGGTGCGAAGGCGGCGGGCCGTTCGTTGGCGGATATCGAGCTCAACTCCCTGACGTTCGTCGTGGCCATCACGGATGATCCGAAGCCGTTGCGTGAAGGTCTGGCCAAGAATACCGGCATGACGGTCGAGCAGGTCGCCGAGTGTCCGCTGTTCTTGACCGGCTCCGCATCGGAGCTTCGAGATCGCCTGGAGAAGCAACGGGAGGAGACAGGGATCAGCTACATCGTGATTCAAGGGGCGGACCCGGCGGTGTTGGAGTCGTTCGCCGAGTCCATCGTCGAACCGCTCGGAGGCCACTAGTGGCGATCCCGCGTTTGACGTATTTCGAATTGCGGGGTCGGGCCGAGGCCATTCGCCTGATGCATTACGAAATGGAAGTCGGTTTCGACGACTACCGTATCGTCGACGCCGACGAATGGGAAACGGTCAAGTCGGTCTCTCCATTCGGTCGGCTTCCGCTCTACGAGTCGGGAGCGCTGGCTCTTTGCGAGAGTCACGCGATTCTGCGTCATCTCGCGAGATCGTCCGGCTGGCTCGGTGCGGACGAGCAACGAGACGCGTTGTTCGATATCACCCAGGAGGCCCTCTCGGAGGCGCAGGAGGATCTCTGGCGATTCGCCTGGGTGAAGGACTACCACCAGAAGACCGAGCGCTACGCCGACGAAACGCTGCGGCCCAGACTTCGGCACCTTCAGAAATGGCTGCGCCGTGACGCTCGCGACGGCCAGTATTGGGTGGGTGAGGCGCCCAGCCACGTCGATTTTCTTGCATTCTGTTATCTGGATGAACTCGACGCGTTCTTTCCCGAAACTCTGGCAGAGTTTCCGAACCTCGCGGACTTTCGATCCCGAATCGAATCGCTGCCGCGGGTTGCCCACTACGTCGCGACCGCTCGTCCGATCGTCTTCGGGATGGGGATCAAGGGTCCCAAAATCGACCCGCGTGTCGCGATAGCGCCAGGCACCGAATTCCGAAATCCATGGACCCAGCCGATCGCGCTGACAGGATCGCTTTGATCGGAGCGGATTCGTGCCGCGTCGACTTCGAGCCGTTCGAGTCGGGCTGCTAGGATTCGTACCCACTCGCCGAACCCGGCTTGCTTGCGAAGGAGAGAACCGTGATCGAGAAATGGATGGAGAACTGGCACAAGCAGGTCCGGGGAGAATTCCCAGGCGGTCTGGACGAATTGCTCGCAGACGACGTCGTCTTCTACTCGCCGATCGTGTTCTCGCCACAGAAGGGCATCGACCTGACCAAGATGTACCTGAACGCCGCCGGAGCCACTTTTGATGCGGGCAAGCCATCCCAACCGAAGTCCGAGACGAAGCCCGAGACGAAGCCCGAGTCGAAATTTCACTACACCAAAGAGGTGATCTCGGGGAACCACGCCGTTCTCGAATTCGAAACCGAGGTGGCCGGCAAATACATCAATGGTGTCGACATCATCACCTGGAACGATCAAGGGCGAATCATCGAGTTCAAGGTGATGATCCGTCCACTGCAGGCCGTCAATCTGATGCACCAGCAGATGAAGGCCATGCTGGAGAAGATGAACGGGTAGCGGCCCGGTGGAATCGCTGCGACACGCGCGGGTGCATCCGCTCGGCGGACCGTTCTACGCGTCGGCCGCCGAGCTGCTCGCGCACGCCTTCTTCACGAATCCGTGCCACATCGTCATGTGTCCCGATCCGAAGACCCGCCTCGCTCGATTGCAGTGGATTCTCGGAGGGAATCTCCGCATGCACGTCGAATCGGATCCCGAAGCGAGCTTCTGCTTGGGGGACGACTCGGTGGTGGACGCGATGGGATTCTGGACGAGACCCGATTCGACCGAGTTCGGCCTGCTCGCAAAGATTCGAGCCGGGATGCTCGCCGCTCCGTTTCGGGTCGGATTGCAGGGGTTGCGCCGTATACTGGAGGTCGATCGAGCCGTGACGGGCCATCGCACGGAGGCTCTCGGTGATGCCCCGTGCTGGTACCTCAACAACATGGTGGTGCGCGAATCGCTTCGCGGCACGGGTGTGGGAACGCGATTGTTGAACCACCAGTTGCATTCGGTGAGGCAGCGCGACCCGGGTGCGCTGACGGCATTGGCGACGCAACGACCGGAGAACGTCAGCTTCTACAAACGGCTCGGTTTCGAAGTCGTTTCTGAAAGAATGATCGGCGGCGATGCGGGATCATTTCGAAACTGGATCATGCTGTATCCGCCCGGTGCAGATTCGAAGCGCTCGATTCCGAAGCGAGATGATGGATAGCCCGCGGCGGCAGTACGAGAGCCGCGATACCGCGGATGATCTGCTCGCGCAGGCCCGTGACGACTCGCTTCGAAGCATGGGCGTGCAGCGCCACCCGGGACGTCGCGTGCCGGGCCGCGTCGTCGCGCTGAGCCGGCTGCTATCGGCCGGGGTCGCAATCGCCTATTTCTTCGTGCTCGACGTTCACCCGCTCCGGGTCGCGATGGTGATCGTCCTGCCCCTCGCCGCTGCCTGGTTCCCCAACACGCTGGCCGCTGCAACGGGACGGTTGTCCATCACACACGATGTCAGCCGAATGTCGCCGCCCCGGCCGCTTCTGCTGCTGGCCTGGATGCTGCTGTTGCTGCCGATCTGGGCGATTTGGTTCCGCGATGGATTCGGCAGCTGAAGTCAACTGCAAACCCCGAGATCGGAGAGATCAAATGTTGGACTGGGAACTGCACGCACGCGAACAGATTCGCGACCTGGTCGCGCGCTACAACGCCAACGGCGACTCGGGCCGGCTCGACGACGTGATCGAGTTGTTCGCGCGCAATGCGACGCTCGAGATCGACTCTGTCCGGTTTTGTGGAAGCGTCGAGATTCGCAGCATGTTCGAGCGAGCCGCCGAGCAGACCCGCAGTGAACCGGGAGGCTATATCCGGCATTTCACGGCGACGCACCAGATCGATCTCGTCGACGCGAATTCGGCTCGGGGCCGCGCGTACTTTCAGGTGCTCACCCCGGCCGGGCTGGATCACTGGGGGCGCTACCTCGACGAGTACTCGCAGTCGGCGGGGAAGTGGCTCTTTCGAGCGCGCACCGTTCGCGTCGATGGACGCGTCGCAGGCGGGTGGTCCGAGCGAGCGCTGGCACGGCTCGAACCCGTCTGATCTGCGTCGGGGCGCATCGAAGGGCTCCCGAAGCGGTCAGGAGTGTCGCGCGGCGATGACCTCGTCTCCGAATCGAGCCACCGCTTCGAGATACATCGATCTCGTTTCGCAGGGGACGCCGACACTGACCCAGTTCACGCCGATCGATTCCAGCGCTTCGATCTGGTCGAGAAATTGCTGGGTCTCCAAGGCGCCGTGTGCATCCATCCCGCTCTTCATCCCGCCCCCGAACGGCACGAAGTTGACGTCGAGCGGTACTTTGCGACCTGCGTCGTTCGCGCAATCGCGCAAGTAGGAGATCTTTTCTGCCAGGTCCTCGACGCTTTCGATGGCAGCCGTTCGCGTGCGATCACTGAAGCGCGCCGCGATCGGAAACGGGCTCCAGCCCTGGGCATGTTTCGCTGCGCGGCGGATTGCGAGGCGGCTGTTGCCCCCGACCCAGATCGGCGGGTGGGGCCGCTGGATCGGCTGCGGCAGCATCGTGTTGCCGGTTGCTTCGAAGCCAACGCCCGCGAACTGCACCGACGTTCCCGACCAGGCTTGCTTCATTGCGATCAGCGCTTCGTCGGTCCGCTCGTTTCTCCCCGCGAAGTCTGCGCCCAGCGCCCGATACTCGGCTTCGAGATATCCAGCAGCCACACCGACGATCAGGCGGCCTCCGGACAACGTGTCGAGGCTCGCGATGGATTTCGCGATCAGAAACGGGTTGCGATAGGCGAGGACCAGGATGTTGGTGTGCAGTCGCAGGCGCTCGGTTGCGGTGGCTGCAGCGCTGAGCGCAACGAACGGGTCGAGCGCATGGTGGCCGCCGCTGCGGAGCCAGTCGTCGGGCGGAAACGGGTGTTCTGTGACGTAGCCGGCGTCGAAGCCGGCCGCTTCGACAGCGCGTGCCATTTCGCAGACTGCGGCCGCGCTGGTGAACTCGTCGCGCGGTTCGACCCGATCGGTGGGAAGTTGGACGGAAAATCGCATCCTTACCTGCGGCATGGGGCGGGCGATGGTACCACTTCGACCGGTTGTGGCGTGCGTGAGGCCCGACCTCACCGGCGTGTTCGACGAACGCGGATGGGAGCGGCGCGGGTGGGTTGGAGTTCCCGTTCCAGATGACCCGACGCGGGCAGCACTTCGGTGAAAAAGCGCCGGTCGGATTCGAATGTCGGGGTGAGCGCGCTGTGCTCGTGCGGTTCGATCCAACGAACGTCCGCAACTTCGCGCTCGTCCGGCTCGAGTGTGCCTCCGATGATTTCGGCCGCCCACCAGTGGAGTCGGTACCGTCCGTCCTGACTCACGCTCTGCCACAACGGCCCGATCGGCCTCACGACGAAGCCGACTTCTTCTTCGACTTCTCGGACGAGCGCCGCTTCGATCGACTCTGCGGGTTCCACCTTCCCGCTCAGCGGAGCCCAGTAGCCGGCAAACGGCACATCGGCGCCGCGCTGAATCAGCAGGATCTGACGACCCCGCATCAGGATCGCGACGACGCCGTCTCTCACGCCTCGCCCGAAATCCGCTTCCACGCGGCGACCTTCTGCTCCAGCGAAAGAGAGGCGTGCGCGGGGCTCGTCGAAGGAAGCCGGCAGTACGTGATCGAATCCCCCTTCGCGAGCCCCGGTGCGACATGTTTGCGATAGGCGCTCTCGGCCTTCGCGCCGTTGAAATAGACCCGTTCGATATTCGGGTGGGAGTCGAAGAACGCGACGAAGTCGTTCGGGACGATCGAATCTTCGACAATGTCGGAATCGAGGCTCGATTGGCGATGACACGCCCTCATCACGTCCCACAACGCGACGCGCTTCGCGGTGAGCTGTCGGAGACGCTCGGGATACGGATCGGAGGAGGCGATTCCAAACAGCGCTTCTGCGATTTTCCAAAAGGCATTGCGCGGGTGAGCGTAGTACTGCTGCGCCGACAGTGATGCCTTGCCGGGCATGCTGCCCAGGACCAACACCGTCGCGCTGGCGTGCGAAACCGCTGGGAAACCCTCGATCGCTTTCATCCCGGCCCCCCCCCCAAAAAAAATGAAACGGAATCGCGCGATATCGGATCTTTCGAATCACGTCGAGACAGGTGCACCGCCTGTGGAACCCAGAAGCTACCATCGACGAGGAACGGCCAGAGACGAAAACCACAGACGAAAACCACAGGCGAAAACCAGAGACGAGAACCAGAAGGGCGTGGGAGTTCGGTGGAACGGGACTACATCGCATTGGCGGCGCCGGTATTCATGCTGTTGATCGGCCTGGAGTTGTGGGTCGTGCGTCGACATCGAGCCGACTACTACCGATTGTCCGATTCGCTGGACAACATCGCAACCGGAATCCTCCAGCAGTGGGTCTCGATCCTTGGCGCGGCCTGGATCGTCGGCGTCTATTTCTGGATCCATCAGCACGGACGGATCTTCGAGCTGTCGAGTGAATCGGTCTGGGTCTGGGTTGTTTGTTTCGTCGCGGTCGACTTCGCGTATTACTGGTATCACCGCCTTGCTCACGAGGTGAATTTCCTGTGGGCCAGCCACATCGCCCACCACCAGAGCGAGGAATACAACCTCAGCGTCGCGCTTCGGCAGGGGGCATTCCAGCCGCTGTTCTCTTGCGTGTTCTACTGGCCGATCGCGCTGTTGGGCTTTCCGCCGGTGATCTTCACGGCCTGTCTGGCTTTCGACACGCTCTACCAGTTCTGGATTCACACCCGCACGATCGATCGGCTCGGTCCGTTCGAAGCCGTATTCATGACACCGTCCCACCACCGTGTTCATCACGGCCGCAACCCGATCTACATCGATCGCAATCACGGCGGCTGCTTCATCCTCTGGGACAAGTTGTTCGGCACCTTCGAACCCGAGTCCGAAGAGGTGGTGTTTGGTATCACCACCCAGCTCGGCAGTTGGAACCCGGTCTGGGCGAACTTCCACTACTGGATCGAGATCGGGTCGGCGGCGCTTCGCGCGCGTCGCCTGCGCGACAAGTTCCTGATGTTCGTCAAACCGCCGGGTTGGTACCCGGAAGATCTGGGAGGATTCAGGCCTGCGCCGGCGCTCGAGCGGCCGACGACGAAGTTCGACCCACCGCTACCGCGCAACCTCGCCGTCTATTGCACACTGCAATTCGTCCAGGTGCTCGTGCTCTCGTCGGCGATCCCGGCACTGGCCGATGAACTCGACACTGCAGCGCTGTGGCTGGCGGCTGGCCTGGTGACGTGGTCACTGCTGAACATCGGAGTACTCGCCGACGGGCGTCGCTGGGCCGTCGGGTCCGAGTTCGTTCGCGTCGTCGCGACACCGATTCTGTGTACGCAGCTGTTGCCCGCGATCGGAATCTGGATCCCCATCGCGCTGGCGCTGAACATCGTGCCGCTGGTTCGAGGCGTACTGCGACCTCGGGCTGAACGCCTCTCGGCCGGCTAGACGACTTCGAGCGGTTTTGGTTCGCCGGGAGGGAGTTCGGCGCGGACCTCGTCGCCCGGTCGCACGTCCCCGTCGCTGACGACGATGCCCATGATTCCAGCCCTGCGGACGAGGTCGCCATCGGTGGTTCGGTCCAATGTGGCGTTCATCAAACCCGATTGGATTCCGTTGAGCTGTCCGCACGGGTTTCGCAGTCCGGTCACTTCGACGACTGCGGTATCGCCGAGATGCAGGCGAGTGCCGGTCGCAAGAGCGAGCAGGTCGATGCCACGGGTGGTGACGTTCTCACCGATCTGTCCCGCTTCGAGGTCGAAACCCGCCTCTCGCAGTTCATCGAGCAATTCTGCGTGTACCAGGTGGACCTGTCGCAGGTTCGGCTGGTGGGGATCTCGCGCGACGCGCGAGCGGTGTTTGACCGTCTCGCCGCAGTGCGCGTCACCCTCCACACCGAGACCGCGCACGAGTCGAATCCGATCCTGGATCGGTTTGGACATCGAGTGCGTCGCGCTGCGACTCACGGACGTGATCGTGCCGACGCTCAAGGCTCTTCGACGCCCGGCGGCGACCCTGGAAACCCACGCTCGAATTGCGGCAACTCGTCGGTGATCTCGTGCCAACGCGCTTTCGACTCCACCCAACAGTGCGCAACCCCGGGCGTCTCGTAGCCGCTGTCGATGCAGCCCGCCCGCAGCAACACCGAGTCGGGACTCGCGTCTGCTGCCGAGCCACGCGTCGAGATCAACTGAGAGCCACAGCGGCTGCAGAACCAGCGCCACTTTCCGGGGGAGGATTCGAACGTCGACAGCAGCTCTCTGCCTTCTTCCCAGCGGAACGTGGTCTGGTCGGCAGCCACCACGCTCGAAAAGGCGGCACCGCACATCTGGCAATGGCAGTGGCCCAGCGGGCCGACGACTTCATCGGTCCGGTATCGGATCGAGCCACACAGGCAACTCCCCCGGATCATCGGAGCCGAATCCTACGCGTTCATCGCTGCGGGCTCACGACTAGCCACGGGCCTGATCCACACCCCACTGGCCCACGCCACGCGCCGCGATGCACAGGAAGACGAAGCAGTACAACACCGCGAGCTCTCCACCGTTCTGCAGCGGGAACAACGCCTTGGTTCCGTGGGCCATCCAGTAGGCGGCTGCCATCAACCCCGAGCACAAGAAGGCGGCCCAGCGCGTGAACAGACCGATCGCGACCAATACGCCACCGACGAACTCGATACCGCCCGCAACGTAGATGATGAACGCCGGTGCATCCGGTGCGGCCTGCGGAAATCCGAACAGCTTCGAGGTGCCGTGCCAGACGAAGAGCAATCCGATGACAATGCGCATCAACGCGTAGGTTTCACCTTCGTATTTTTTCATGAACGGAGCCATGCTGTCCTCCTGTGTCCCACTGGTTGGATTCACCTCGACACTACTCGATTTCGCGCCCCGGTCACCGGCCCGCTTCGCGCGCTAGCCGAGGACCGGTTGTGTGAGAGTTCAGATGCCCAGTTCCGCGAGCTCGACTCGGCGACTTTCTTCGATCGAAGTTTGCGCGGCGATGCCCATCGCGACGGCCAACAAACCATCCGCCACGCTCACCGAAGGGGCGCTGCCCCGCCGGATCGCATCGAGAAACGCGAGGTGCTGGAAGTAGGTCGCCCCGTGATGGAAGCCGGCCTTTTGCACCTTCTCATCGACCTTGATCGTCACCTTTTCGACGCTCCCGATATTGCGCTTCGCAGTGATCAGCGAAGATTCGGGCAGCAGGCACTCGACCTTTCCGAGGTCGCCCGTGACGGCAATTTCCTGTTGTGTGCGCGATCCCTCCGCGAACATGCACAGGTCCAGCATGGCTCGGCTGCCGTTTTCGTAGTCGACGATGACGAATGCGTTGTCGAGAATATCGGGCACCTTGCCGTCGTAACTCTCATCGAGGTGGTTGACGTCCTGGGCGCCGGAAGCAAACAGAGCAGTGGGTCGCGAATCCAGTATGTGATTCATCAGGTCGAAGAAATGGCAGCATTTCTCGACGAGAGTTCCGCCGGTGTTGCTCGAGAAACGGTTCCAGTCGCCGACTTTCTTCAAGAACGGAAAGCGGTGTTCGCGGATGGCCAGCATCCGGATGTTGCCGACTACGCCGTTTCGCACCTCGTCGATCAGCCGAGCGACCAACGGCATGTAGCGATATTCCATCCCGACCCAGGTGAGGCCGTTGCGAACGGATGCGGCCTGCTCGACGCGTCGGCAGTCTTCGAGCGTGGTGCACAGCGGTTTTTCGACCAGGATGTGGAGATCGGTCTCGAGCAGGTGGTCGAGCACCTCGGCGTGTGTGAAGTTGGGCGTCGCAACCACCACGGCGTCGATCTCGGCGTTTTCGAGCATCTCGCGGTAGTCCGAAAAGACCTCGATTTCGGGGGACGTGTCACGCGCCCAACCGCGGGAGGTCTCGTTCGTGTCTGCGATTGCGGTGACTTCGGCATCTGGGATGATTCGCACATTCAGCATGTGCTCGATCCCCATCATTCCGGTCCCGATGATCCCGTACCTGGTGGTGGCCACGATTCCTCCGATTTCACTGACCGGAGTACAACTGGCTCTCGGGATGGAACGCATTCCAGCCGAACCAGTACGCCAGTGAACCCGCAATCCGCGGGAGTCGTTCGCCGGCCGGGCCCTCGAGTGCTTCCTCGCTGACGCGCCACTCTTTGCCCTCGGCATCGGTGACCGTATGCGAATCGGGGCCCGGTGCAAACACTCGCTCGCCTCGCTCGTAGGCGCGGACTTCACCACCAGCGCGATACGTGGAGGGCCCCGTTCGCGCGCTGCGCCCCTCGACCGTGATGATCCCCCGAGCGGCGACGAGCACGACGTTGCTCAGCGCGATCTTGTCATTGGTCACCTTTTGTTCGACGAGGCGGTCGAGCGAATAGGCTTTCGGGACGCCATTGATCTCGAGGCCGAACACACGCGCTTTTGCGGCCAACAACGCGCTGCGTTGGCGAACCGGGAACATCAAGCCGGGTGTCGCGAAATAGCCCGCGTAGGCCGCTCCCAGCGTGTACTCGCGCTCGAAGCCGGTATCGATATCGAGCACGCGCGTCGAAGGGTGTTCGCTCTTCCAGTCTTTCCAGCGCGCAACCACGATGGGGATGCGCTCGAGCCGGAGGTTCTTGTCTACCAACGGCCCGACGACGGGCCGGCCGGTGAACTGGTTCCACAGCGAATGGGTCTGGCGGTCGTACATCAACTTGTTGCTGCGCATCAGCAGTCCCGACGACCCGAACTCGTAGACCGTTCCATCGTCGACCCGACTCGAGTAGGCGATCCCGGAGCCGCACAACGTGCAGTACGCCAACGCGACCGGCGTGCCGCCCACCACGTCGTTGGCCATTTCGTGCCAGTCGAGGATCCGCAGCGGATAGGCGCGCGCGTCACCGTTGATCTGGATTCCGAACACGGGTTCGTCGGGTTCGAGATAGTCGGCGCGGTCTGCGTCGATGAACTTCGGCTGGTCGAGCGCCGGGATTCCATCGAAAGCGACTCCGCCCCAGACGATTTCTTCGATCCGAATCGAAGTCGGGACCCCCTCAGCGAGAAATTGATCGAACGCGGGATCCAGCCGGCCCAGCAATTCGGCCTTCCAGCGCATGAATCCCGGCGGGGGCTCGAGATCGGTGGCGTCGTACCACTGAACCCAGGCGCCCCAGTTTTCGCCCCTCAGTTCTCCGGTGATCGCCTCGAGGGCCCGCGCATAGGCGGTTCGCCCATCCGCGTGCAGAATCTGCAGCTGGCTCGCTCGCATCAGCTCGATCAAGACGGCCGCGAAGCGTTGATCGCCCTTTGCGACGATCGCTTTTACCGCGTTTCGCGCCGTTTCGAGGTCGTCGCCGGCCACCGCCCGCAAAATGGCCTCGACTTCGTCTGACGTCGCGTGTCGGACCTCGGAAGGAGGCGGAGGCTGGATCGCCGGCCCTTTCGGGGCATTTTCGCTACAGGAAATCAGCGCGCAGCCCAGCCAAAACGCCAGAGCGAGCGACGAATACCGCCGTCTGACGCTGTCTGGGGGGAGAACACACCGCAACGGGGCAGGGATTTCGGGGGTTTGGGCTGTAGTCACGAGCTGATTGTACGCCTTCGGGGTCGAGGGTCCGGCCTGGACAGGGCCAATCCGAGACCGGGGCTGACGGAACTCTGACCCAAATATGGGTTGCCACTGACGAACACGAGAGGGTTTCTGTAGGCTCTGCGCGCCGATTCAGGATTGTTCTGAATCGCGAACTATCGCAGCAATGTAATGCAGCGAGCGAAGGAGTACGAAAGTTGGCAGTAGGTACCGTGAAGTGGTTCAGCGACGAGAAGGGCTTTGGATTCATTACGCCGGATGACGGCGGTGACGATCTGTTCGTTCACTTCTCAAACATTGGTGGTGAAGGATTCAAGTCACTGCAGGACGGCCAGAAGGTCGAGTACGAAGCCGGTCAGGGTCGCAAGGGCCCCGAGGCTACAAACGTACGCCCCGCGTAGCTCGAACCACCGAAATTTCGTCGAAGCCCCGGTCACGCAAGTGGCCGGGGCTTCGCATTTCTGGACGGTGATTTAGCTGCTTCGCGATTTCTTGATCATCGCGATGATGGGTGACGGCTCAGCCGGGTGCCATTGAGTTTCCTTGGGGTCTTCCGGCCAGACGAACGGAAGGTGCACGACACCACCCGGTTCCGTCGCAGAGGTTGCCACTTCGAGCGCGGCTCGAAGGACATTGCTCTGCGTTTCGACATCGCCGACATCTCCGTACGGTCGGCCGAACGGATGCTCGATGGCGGCCACCCTCGGCATCCCGATCAGGCGCTGAACCGGCCAGATCATGTTCAGCGTAACGGTGGGGATACCCGCTGCTTCGATGGCGCGTGCGACCAGTCCCACGGACCGGCAACAATCAGGTCAGACGGGTGCCAGCAGCGCGAGGTCGACCTCCTCGTTTTTCATGCTCGCCGCGATCTGCGGTGCACTGACGGTCGCCAGCTCGCTCGAATCGTTGCCCTGGTAGCCCATGATCGAGTAGTGGGTATCGGCAACCGATCCGATCTCGCCCGCCCCGGCGAATTCTCGCAGCCGATCGAGCGGCAGTGCGACATTCAGATCGCGCAAGATGTACCCGGTGTCGATGTGGAGGTGGTTGGCCTCGATCGTTTCGGATGTCGCATCGGCGCGCAAGGCGCGCCAGCTCGGGTCGCCGCGCGTCGGACGTTTGCGCTCGAGCTCCATGTCGAACGGAGCGTCGCCCTTCATCGAAAGGCCGGCGGTCGAAACCAGCGCGACTTTCGACTGCGATACCGGCTTGCGCAGAGGCGCCCAGGGAATCGGTTCGTGGTTGGGCTCGTTCGGGATCTGCGACGAAAGAACATTGCGCAGGAAATTTCCGGCGAATCGCCACGGATCGACGAGACGCTGCGGGGAATCACTCGTACTCGAACTCATCTGATGGCCTCCCGCCGCGCATCATATCGGCCATTCGCCCAGATGACACGGACGCTGCGCAACCCGTATACTCGCGCGGGTACCGACGCTCCACAGCCGACCCGCAGCAGGAGTCAGACGTGAAACGCTTCATCTCTCACGAGGAACTCGCCCGCGACAGCCGCTTTCAGCGTTTGCGGTCGCGCAACCAGTTGTTCCGGTCGCTTCCCGACGATGTGAATGCCATCGTGAAGGTGCTCGAGAAGATCGGGCCGAAGATTCGGAAGCGAGTCGAGGGGACTCCACTCGAGCAGGCGTATGACGAATTGGGCCCGGGCTTCAACTTCCTGACGGCCGGGGGAGGTCGCCAGTCGAAAGACGAGCGCAGCGAAGTGCAGATGCGGGTGCAGTTGCACGGCATCTTCGTCGGTGAGCTGCAAGCGCTGGAGGCGGCCGGCCGCACGATCTGGGATTTTCCGGATGCGCCGTGGGAATTCAAGATGAACATGGCGCGCCAGTGCTGGGACGAAGCGCGGCACGTGCAGATCTTCGAGAAGCTGATCGACCATGTCGGTGGCGAAGTCGGTGAATTTCCCGAAAGCACTTTCCTGTTCGAAACCTCCTGTCACGACGATCCGGTACTGCGTGTGACGGGCGTCAATCGCTGTCTCGAGGGGCTGGCGTGTGATGCGTTTCGATCCCTGATCGACTACGGCAAGTCGGTGGGAGACGACGTCATCGCTCAGGCAGTCGACTACGTGTTGGCCGACGAACTCACTCACGTTCGCTTCGGCAGCGACTGGGTCAAGAAGTTCACCGAGGGAGACCCGGAGCGAGCGCAACGCGCCCGGGAGTACCAGCTGGAGACCGATCGCAGCTTTTCGTTCGGTGGCGGTGGACGCACGATCGCGCGCGAAGAGCGGGTCGAGGCGGGCTTCACCGATGAGGAAGTCGATGAGCTCGAGGCCATCGAATCCGAAGGTCCGCGACGCGAAACCCTCGTGCGCGCGGCCGAGATTCTTCGCGACCGCCACCAGGCACGCAACCGCGGCGAGCAGGTCGAAGCACTCGAGTAGCTGAGCGGGGGGTACGGAACCCCCCGTAGCTAGACGCGCAGTCCGCGGCCGACCCGCTTGCGCGTGCCGTTGATTTCGCGCAATTCAACGATGACTTGCTCGGCGACGTCGCTGCCGACGACCTCGTCGTCTTCGCGCGCCAGTTCATCCATGTCGACCCATGCACCGTAGGTGGCGCGCGTGCGCTCGGTGATGATGCCGGCCTTCAGCAGGGTCTTGATCAGCACGCGGAAGATGTTCGTGCCCTCGGTCATCGATTGGCGTCGCTCACTGTCGGTGAAGGCTTCGAGTACCGCTGCGCGGACCCATTGCCAGTCGAGTCCGAACTCGTGGTAGATCTCCTGCTTCTGTTCGGCGTTGACCAGGTTGAACAGCAGTGTCTGAAAACACTCTGCTGCCCACATTTCGACTTCCTCGTGCTCCTGCTCGGTCAGCTGCGGAATCGTTTTGTCCGCCCAGATCTTTCCGAACTTGTGATGGAATGCTTCGTCGCTCATGACGAATTGAATCATCCGGCGCAACAGCGGGTCTTGGGATTGCATGTTCAGCGTGGCGAACGCACCCATCGCCAGGCCCTCCACCAGCATCTGCATGCCGATCAGTTTTTTGTAGACGATCGGCGAGCGCACGATGTCGTCCAGCAGTCCTCCCAACGTATTGCCGACTTTCAGCGGCGTGCCCCATCGCGTCTGGATGTACTTCGAGAACGCCGTCACGTGGCGGGCTTCTTCCCGCGCCTGGTTGGCGGCGTATTCCTGTGCACCTGGATCGCGCATCACCTGGCAAAGGCTCGCCGACAACGCCAAGGCGCCCTGCTCACCGTGGAGGATGCTCGAAAGCATGAACCGCGCGTTCTGGTTCACCATGCGGATCTTCTGGCCTTCGTCGAGTTTGTCAGCGACCGCGCACTGCAGTTCGACGACCATCTGCGGCGGCAGGATGGTGTCCTGCGTCAAGTCGAACGGAACGTTGTAATCGATGTACCGAGGATCGAGCGGATCCCAGAAGTGGTCGACGGTGGAGGAGATGATCGAATCGAATGCATCGCACCGGTCTGCGTAGCGATCGACCTCGATCATCGACAGGAAATCGTCGCGATCGACGGCGTTGTATGCCTTGTCGTATGTGAAATTTTCAGCCACGGGTCGTTGTTCTCCTGGTATGGGCGCTGGGAAATGGAGACTCGGAACTACGCTGGATGAGTTCCCGCGAGTTGGATCCCAGTCAGGGTTCGAATCAATGTGTCACGCGATGCACGGCTCGGATCTTCGACCCACCACGCGATCACTCTCGCCCACATGCCGACGAGGGCCTGCGAGAGAATGACCGGGTCGAGTTCGGCGGGCATCTCGCCGCTGTCGATCTTCTGGCGCCGGCCTTCCGCGATCGAATCGGCGAGGGTACTCAGAAGATCCGAGTTCACGTCGCTGCCTTCGCGATCCGTCTCTCGATCACGGTCCACGCTGAAGACGATCCGGACGCGTTCGCGGTTCTCCTCGGCATAACAGACGAGCGCTTCGGCCACCCGCGGAACGCTGTCCCGCAGATCGCCGCGATCGGACGCGGCGAGGAGTCGTTGTTGCAGGTCGGCCAACGCTTCGGTCGCGATCTCGCGGAACAGCGCGCCCTTGTCCTTGAAGTGCAGGTAGAACGTGCCCGCTGCCATGCCGGCGTGGTGGGCGACATCGTGGGTGGTGACCCGGTGCAGACCGTTGGCGGCGAACAGTTCGACGCCGCTCGACAGCAAGCGCTCCCGGGTCGCGGCGCGGCTGCGCGCAGCGGCGGTCCCGCGGCCGCGCGGGCC
>JAJDAM010000245.1 GCA_029261905.1 Deltaproteobacteria bacterium | reverse complement strand
GAGACGTGTGGCGAGCGGGATCCTTCGCGTCTGGATAGGCGCGTACCAATACGACACCGAATCTTACCGCGAGCACCTGGACGGACGGAAACAGGTAGTAGGCGGGCAGTGCACATTGGCGAATGTCCCACTTTTCTTCCGGTTCGTGCCGCATCTGGTCGATCGCCTTCAACACCAAAGTCATCCGGTGATTGCGGCCGTAGGCATCGTACGCCTGGATGTTGCCGTGGAATTCTGCAGCGAGTGTGTTTCGGTGGAGCGCAGTGAAGTGATAGGTCTCGCCGAAGGTATCCATGGCGAGCTTCCAGTTCAGCGGCACGTCGTAGGTGTCCTCACCGAAACGCACCAACCGGTCCCAATTCCATGCGTCGAACTCGGGAGCCAGCCCACCGAGCAGCTGCTCGACATCGAGCCGACCGTCCGGCTGCGGGTGGACCCAGAGCAGCCCATAGCGCTCGACGGCCGGCAGCGGCACGAGCCCCAGGCAGGACTTGTCGATCTCACCAAAGTGCGACTCCTTCGGTACAGAGACGAGTTTCCCCTCGTTCGAGTAGGTCCAGGCGTGAAAAGGACAAGTGAAGCGCGAGCGCTTGCCCTTCTCGTCACCCTCGACGACCACGTTGCGATGCCGGCAGACGTTTACGAACGCCCTGAACCCGCCCCGCTTGTCGCGCGTCGCGAGCACCGGCACGCCGAAATCTTCGCAGGTCATGAACGTGCCGGGTTCGGGCAGATCGGCGGACATCCCGATCACCTGCGGATGACTGCGAAAGAAGGCATCCCACTCGCGCTCGAGAAGATCGCGGCACGTGTAGACGGAGGCGGGGTTCTTGCGGAATCCTCCGGCGTCGACGTTTTCGCCCCGATCCATGCGTGCGGTGATCTCCTTGATCAGCCGCACTTGTTCTTCGTGCTTCATGGGATCCTCCTGGCTTCGTAGCTGTAGCGTACCAACTCGAACGCAAGGCGGTTGGTTGCGTTCCGAGTGATCGCGCTCACACCGCGCGCCCCCGGCCCGGTCGATGTTCTGTGGACACAGAGGGGTCCCACACATGAGCATCTTCGGGCGGAAGCTCGCATACGACCGGCGCCGCATTCTCGCGGACGCGGCCCGCGCGAAATCGCGCAACAAGCGCAGCCGTGCGATCGCGCTGTATCGCTGGGTGCTGGCCGTCGAACCGGCGAATCCCGATATCCACGCGCAGCTGGCTCCACTGCTTGCCGCGTCCGGTCAGGATTACGACGCCTGGTGCAGCTTTCGCATAGCGGCAGCTGCACAGCCGACGCGCGCGGGTGGAATTGCCGCGTACCGGGAGGCCACGCAGTTCCTGCCTCGCGAGATCCAAGCCTGGCAGAGGCTGGCACAACTGCTCGTCAAGGGGAATAACAAGGCCGCTGCGGTCGATGCGCTGCTGGAGGGGAGTCGTCAATTCGACGTCGCGGCGCTGCGACCGCGTGCGATCAGTCTGCTTCGCAGTGCGCGAACGGTGGAGCCGTGGCACTTCGAGTGTGTGTTCGAATTGGCGCGACACCTCGCTCGGCTCGACCAGCATGCAGAGGCGGCCATGCTGCTCGAGGGCCTCATCGAGCGCTGCGACAACAGTCGCTCGTTGCGTCGAATACGCGGTGCGCAGCTACGCATGGATTGCAGTCCCGTTGCGGTCTGGCGTTGGTTGCGGGCGGCACTCCAGGCAGGCAGGGAAAATCCCGACGGGCGGTCATCGGCCAGCCTCAGCTCGCGATCGGCTCAGCGCTGATCGGCAAATTTACGGCGTGATCACGATCTTCCCGACGACGTTTCGATCCGCCAACTCGGCGATCGACGCCGCCACTTGCTCGAGCGGGCGCACGGCGTGAATGACCGGCTCGAGAGATCCTGTCGCGACCTGCTCCAACACCGCTTGCTGGTCGCTCGCTCCCCATCCGTTGGAGCCCAGGATCGTCTGCTCCATGGTCCAGATGAAGCGGATGTCGGTCGGGGGCGCGTATCCCGCACTCGCGCCGCAGGTAATCATGCGCCCGTGAGGTGCGAGGCAGCGCAGTGATTGTGCCCAGGTGTCGCCACCGATGTAGTTCACGACGACGTCGACTCCGCCTCCGCCCATCATCCGCGGCTTTCCGAACTTCTCATGGATCGTCGACACGAAATCCTGTTTCGAAGTGTCAATGGTGTGCTGCGCACCGAGTTCGCGAAGCTTGTCGAGCTTCCAATCCGCGCTTCCCGTTGCGATCACCTCGCACCCCAAACTCGAGAGCATCTGCACGCACGCGGTACCGACGCCGCCAGTCGCTCCGAGGATCAACACGCGTTCTCCGCTGCGGATCTTTCCGCGGGTGTGAACGAGTCGGTGCGCGGTTCCGTACGCGATCGGCAGGCTCGCCGCCTGCACGTAGCTGACCGCATCGGGTATTCGGATCAGGTTCGAGATCGGAATACGAACGAGTTCGCACGCGGCACCGAGCCTCGTCTCTCCCGTCATGCCTTCACCCAACACGAACGGATGCGGGCACACGCGATCTCCGATCGACCAACCGGCCGGCTCGGTATCGGGGCCGAACGCCACGATATCGCCAGCAAAGTCACCGCACGGGATCATCGGCAAAGGCGTTTTCAACCCGGTGGAGCCCGCAACGATCATCGGGTCGAAGCCGTTGATCGAAGTCGCGCGAACCCGGATCACCACATCCCCGGTTCCCGCAACGGGCTCGGCGAACTCCTCGACGTGCAGGCCGTCGATGGAACCCGTTTCGTGAAAAACCACCGCACGCATTCGAAGCCCCCTGCCCTTGCCAACATGCCTTGCCCGACGAACTGGGCTGGCCTCTAGCCCGTCGCTTCCGATCCCGACGAAAACGGCCCGAGTCGACGTCGTTTTAGTTCTGCCGTCATC
>JAJDAM010000244.1 GCA_029261905.1 Deltaproteobacteria bacterium | reverse complement strand
AACGGATCGACGAAGTGCTCTGGGCCATCGAAGGAGAGGATGACTCGCCCGGAGCCCGAGTGGCTGCGCTTCACGACGTGAAGCTCGCACCATTTTTTTTGGTTCGCGACGAAAGTGGAACCGAAACGGTCGTCACGAGTGCTTTGCGATTGGTTCGGCAGTACATCGAAACGGCGCCGTCCATCGAACCGGCGTCCGCCGCTCCAACCATCGATGCCGACGCTGCCGCCAGGGAACTCGCCGATGCCGAGCCCATGGAAATATTGCGCTTCGGGCTCGAGAAGTTCGGCGCGCGCTGCGCGATCGCGTTTTCGGGCGCGGAAGACGTCGTGCTGATCGACATGGCGACTGCCCTCGGTCTACCGTTTTCGGTGTTCACACTCGACACGGGGCGCATGCACAACGAGACCTACGAGTTCATCGATGAAGTGCGCCTGCGGTACGGGTTCGAACTCGAGACGCTGCTACCCGATACCGCCGAAGTCACAGACCTCGTGAATCGCAAGGGCCCAAACAGTTTCTACCGAGACGGCCACTGGGAGTGCTGCTCGGTCCGCAAGTTTCGCCCGCTGCGCCGAGCGCTGTCTCGATTCGACGCCTGGGTCACCGGACAACGACGTGACGGACTGGCCGGCCGCGAGCTGCCGATCGTGCAACACGACCCCTTGTTCGAGGGCGCGAGTGGCACGCTGTTGCGTTTGAATCCGCTCGCGAGGTGGCCGCGAGTCGAGGTGTTCGACTACATCCGTCGACATCGTGTGCCCACGAACGCGCTACACGAACGCGGCTTCGCGAACATCGGATGCGCGCCATGCACGCGCGCCCGCAGCGAGTCGAACGAGGGGCCCGATCGCTGGTGGTGGGAAGACCAGTCTTCTGAAACTCCGGCTGTGCCGGACCCCGGGTCCGGTATCTGAAGCGCCAGCCGCGGGGTTGACCGAGGTCAGCTCGGGGCGGCGAACCCGAACGAGAGGCTCGCCCTCGGACTAGCTGCGGTCCATGTCGGCTCGCCACCGCTTGAACCAGTATGCATTGGGACTCTCGTCCAATGACGCCTGGAGGCGAGTCGGATCCCACAGCTTGGAGAACAGGAACGCCCGAGGACAGTGCGCGTAGGCCTCGTCCACTTCCACGAGCAGGCCCTGGATCACTTTGGTGTTGTCGTCTTCCCAGAGAACTTCGGGCGCTGCACCGTCTAGTTCTCCAGCCTTGGTGTCGAGCAGGCCCGCGCGGCCATTGACGCGGACCGTCCAATCGCAGCCCGGGATCAGGAAGACCAGCGCCGCCTTCGGGTTACTCTCGACGTTCTCGTAGGACTGGAAGAGGTTGTTGCCCGCGATATCCGGCACGACGAGTCGCTTGTCGTCGAGCACCTTCACGAAACCAGGGTTTCCGCCCTTGGGCGAAGCGTCACAATCCCCTTCGTCGTTGGCTGTGGCGAGCACTGCGAATGGCGCACTCCGGATGAAATCCTGCACCATGGAATTCAGGAACGGTTGAACCTTCTTCGCAACCATCGCCTTGGGTTCGCCGAACTTCTGCTGTGCATTATTCATTTGGTCGTCATCCTTTGGGCGCCGAAATGGAGCTGCCAGTGTACAGAACACGAGGAACCATCGAGGCCGCTGCTACTGCTCGTTTTCCGGGTTCCACTCGCGATATTCCGCCGCTCCGGGCGAGACACTGTCCCAACTGGCGATCGATCCGACGAAGATGTGTTCGGCCACCTGGACGCCTGGATCGCCATCCAGACAGCCCATCGGTATCGACCAGATCTTCCCGTTCGGCTGTAGCCGCGGTGCGGGCGTCCCACAGTTGGCACAGAACGCCGTCTCCCAGCCGCTCGGCCTGCGGAAGGAGCGAATCGACTCTTCGCCGCAAAGCCACTTGAAGCTCTTGGCAGCCGTCGCCAGTATGGCGATCGCACCCGCACCAGTCGCCTTCCGGCATACCGAACAGTGACAACGATGAATGTCGCTGACCTTGCCATCGATCTCGAATCGGAATCCTCCGCAGAGACAACTCCCAATGACAGCCACCATCACCTCTCCCTGATTCCCTGATTCCCTGCTTTTTTGGCCACCCGATTCCGGTCCAGGAGCGCAGTGCAGCCCGTGCAGGATCCCGAGCATGCCGCAGTTTGGACCCATCGTGAACCGATCCTTCGCTGCAAACCCTCGGCTCCTGACAGGCCGCGGCAGGAGTGCGCGCGAGTACGATCCGGAGAGGGCGATCCTGCGCCATGAAATTCTACGACGAACTGCTGGCCGTCACGGGGCGTCGCGCACGATGGAGAAGAAACTCCGACGTTCCCCGATTCGATAGCGATGATGTAGGCTTGCGCCGACGCTGTCGTGCGACACGCGAGGAGCCTCACATGACGGATTTTCGTACTCCGGTGCCGTTCGGGCAGACAGGCCTCCAGGTCAGCCGGCTCGGTATCGGCAGCAGCTTCACCCGGGATTCGGCCTTCATCGAAGAGGCGGTCGATCAGGGGGTCAACTACCTCTACTGGGGTTCGATCCGAAGGCCCGCGTTCGGGCGCGCGATCAAGAATGTTGCGCTCAAGAATCGCGAAGGCGTGGTGCTGACCGTGCAGTCCTACACGAGAGTGGCTGCGTTGATGGCGCCGTCGATCGAGATCGCATTGCGCCGAGCTGGGATCGAGTATTTCGACGTCCTGCTGCTGGGCAAATGGAACGCACCCCCCAGCCAGGCCCTGATCGATGCAGCCCAACGCTTGAAGGACGCCGGCAAGGTGCACCACCTGATGATCAGCACTCACAATCGCCCGTCGCTCCAAGAACACTTTCGTCGCTTCGAAGCGAAAGAAAGCCCCTTCGACGCCTTCATGTTGCGTTACAACGCCGCGAATCGGGGGGCCGAGCGCGACGTTTTCCCCTACCTGAAGGCATCCGCGCGTCCGGGCATCGTCTCCTACACCGCAACGCGATGGGGCCAGCTGCTCGATCCCAGCAAGATGCCTGCCGGGCAGCCAGCTCCCTTGGCGCGCGACTGCTACCGCTTTGCGCTGAGCCATCCGGACGTCAACATGGTGCTGTGTGCCCCGGCCAACCGGGAACAGATGCAGGAGGCCATTCGCGCACTCGATGCTGGGCCACTCGACGCTGAGGAAAAGGCCCACCTCGAACGCATCGGGGATCACGTTTCAGCCAAGTACAAGCCGCAGTTCAACGATGGGGGCGACGATGTTGAGGAGAATGAGAACTAACACGAACGGACCACAAGTCGACTATTCGGCCGACACTTCAGCGACTCGGGGCCGATCATTGCCTCTGCTCATCGCAGCTGCTTGCGTCTCACTGGTCGCGGGCTGCGGTCCCTTCCTGCTCATTCCCGGTGGCCAGCTCGAAGGAACGGTGGCGGCTGCTCCCAGCGACTGGTCCATTTCCAACGACGTCGACACCGTGCAACTCGAGACGAACCCGGACGATCCCTACTCGGTCAACATCT
>JAJDAM010000243.1 GCA_029261905.1 Deltaproteobacteria bacterium | reverse complement strand
CTGGGTTGCCTGGCGGGCTACTACGGTGGCCGCGTCGACTCGTTCATCGTGTGGATCTACTCCGTGCTCACATCCATCCCGTATATCTTGCTCATCGTTGGAATCTCCTACGTCCTCGGCAAGGGAATCCTCTCGATCTGCATCGCCATGGGAGCCGTCGGCTGGGTGGGACTCTGCCGCTTGATTCGAGGCGAGGTCGTGAAGCACAAGAACCGCGAGTACGTCCTGGCCGCGCGCATGCTGGGTGCGAGTGACGCGCGCATCATGTTCCGGCACATCCTTCCGAACGTGATTCATCTGGCGATCATCACCGCCTCGCTGCAGGTGCTCGGCGCAATCAAGTCCGAGGTGATCCTCACGTTTCTCGGGGTGGGCATCCAGGATGGTGCGAGTTGGGGCACGATGGTGTCCGATGCCACCGGCGAACTCGTCAACGCGATTTGGTGGCCGCTCGCCGGCGTTACGCTGGCGATGTTCGTTCTGATGTATGCGCTGAATGTCGTGGGCGATTCTCTGCGGGACAGCCTGGATCCGAAGCTGATCGACGACTGACCTCCGGCGGCTCGTCGACGACGGGTCGCAGCTGAAAGATCTCCCGAGACAAAGTGGGATTCAGCTCGATATCGCCCAGGTTGATCTCGGCATGGGTTGCACCCACCACCACATCGAGTTCGATCTTGTGCGCGAGCCGCTCCCCACCGATCTCACGATAGTCATCGAACTGGGCGCGCCAGACCAACAGCCCGTCGGCGTCGAATTGTTGCGATTCGGTCAAGTGTCCGTGGGCGCCGAACGACAACCGCTGCCTCCGCACACCGTCTGCGTCCACCATATCGATCGAGGTCAGGCCCCGTGGGTCCATCGCGACAGGAGACGGAACCCATTGTGGATCGGGGACCGGGATGCCGAGTACCACCGAGGCCGCTTCTTGGGCCGTCAGGGCGATCCGGGCTTCGTCCCACAGCAGGGTGGAACGGAGTTTGCCGGTTTCGTAGGAGCGATCCTGGGTACGGAACACCTCGAATCGATCTCCATCGGTGACGACGACTGCCAGCGTCTGGTTCAAGAAACCGAGCACCTCCACCCGCAGCCGCGCGGGCCGTTGCACGACGAGCACCTGTTTCCCACTGAACGCGACACGGCCGTCCGCAGATTCGACCGCCAGTCGGGCCCGACCTCGCAATCCCGTGCGGGATTGGGCGACCTCCACCCACTGGGCCAGCACCGCGAGTGCCCGCGGGTCGTCCGGTTCGAGGACTCGCTCGGGTAGCGTTCGACAGGAGACCGCGAACAGATTCACGAACACCAGCACGAAAATCGCGACTCTGGCGCGTGTCGGGCCTACTCGAACTCGCGTCGGAGACCTTCCAGCTTTTTCATGAGATTCGGCTGTTCGCCTTCGCGCGGTACCAGTTCCACCGCTTGCTCGTAGTTCTGAAGCGCCTGCTCCTTCTCGTTGAGCAACAAGTACGCATCCCCCAGGTGTTCAGAGACCACGGGATCACCACCCGTCAGCTCTTCTGCCCGATGCAGCGCCTTCAGCGAGCGTTCGATGTACTCCTTGGCCTCGGTATCCCTGCCGGTTTCGACCAGCGGCAGCGCTCGCATGTAATACACCCAACCGAGGCTGTCGGTGATGAAGCCATCATCGGGGCGCAGTCCGAGCGCCCGATTGATGTAGTCCTCGGCCATGTCGAGTTTTTCGCCACCCTCGGCCCAGGTGTACCCGACGTAATTCAGCGCGCTGGCGTTCTTCGGATTCTGATCGATGGCGCGCTCCATGTAGACGAGCGCCTCCTTGGTCCGCTTGGCTTCCCCGTAGACGACGCCCAGGTTGTACAGCAGTTCGTCGTCATCGGGGCTTTTCAGCAGCAGGCCTTCCAAGTACGCGACCGCACCGTCGAAGTCACCGGACTTTGCTCGAAGGGTCGCCGAATAGAGTTCGCGTGGGCGAGTCGGATTCGCCGCGATCGCGCTCTGCAGCTCTTCGAGCGCCCGGCTGAAATCGCCAGCTCGCTCGTGCAACACGGCCAACTGCGTCCGCGCCTCGGCGTAATGGTCGTCGTCGGGCGACACCATCGTGAACGCGTCGATCGCGGCCGTGTCGTCGCCGAGCCGGCGACGCACGATCCCCAAGAAGAACGTGACTTCCCCGTCCCCTGGCTGAGCAGAGAGATATTGCTCGAACTGCGCAGCAGCCTCTTCGAAACGCTCCGCTTCGTAGTACACGAACCCCAGGCGTTCGATCGCGCGCAGGGCCTCGGGATAGTGTTGCTGGATCTCCTTCAGCGTTTCGATTGCGCCTTCGATGTCGTTTTCCCCGATCTGGACATCAGCGAGCGCCATCAACGTCGCCTGGTGATGCGGATGGCTGTCGAGGACCTCGCGAAAGATCGCCTGCTGGGCTGCGGTATCGCCCTGCCCCCGCGCCAACCGTGCGAGCTGAGAAAAAATCCGCACGTTGTTCGGGTCCAGCTCGAGTGCCGCACGAAGCGCCTTCTCGGCCTCCTTCGGCTGCTCGACCCCCTCGTAGGCCTTCGCGAGCATCGCGTAGGCGGCGGTCGAATCTTGACCGCGATCGATCAACCACTGTGCGGTGACGACCGCCTTCGGCTTGTCGGTTTCGAGGTACATCTGGTAGAGCAGCATCGCAGCTTGCTCGCCACGCGGATTGCCCTCAGCGTCGAGGAGTTGCGCCTCGGCCTTGTCGAACTGCCGGGAGAGTCTGTACAGCTGGCTCAAGAACAAACGGGTCTGGTCGTCGTCGGGCTCCAGCTCGAATGCACGTTCGGCGTGGACGAGAGCCTGTGCCGGGTCGCGCCCCCGGATCATCGAGTTGGCGAGCCTGCGGTGGATGAAGGCCGAGTCGGGGTCCTTCTCCAACGCCCGCTGGTAGGCGGCCGTGGCCTTCCCCAGCGCGCCATGGGCTTCATGCTGCATGCCCACCAGCAGATCGTACTCGGGCGGCGCGTCCGGGCGAACCTCGACGCCCATGTCGCGCGGTTCCACTGCGTCGGAGTCCGACGCCTCGAAGTCCAGCGTCGCACAGCTCGTGAACGACACCGCGCCCGCAATCAACGCGGCCATCTGTATTGTGCGCATCCGGTGGCTCATCGAGACCCCCGCCAGATCCTATCGGCTCATTCCGCCGCTGGCGCCGACAAATATCCCTTCTTTTCGAGATGGTCGACTACCTGCTCGACACTTTGCTGGATGCTCTGATTGCCAGTATCCACCACCAACTCGGGTTTCGCGGGCGCCTCGTACGGTGCCGAAATCCCTGTGAACTCGGGAATCTCGCCCGCTCGCGCCTTCTTGTACAGGCCTTTGACGTCGCGCCCTTCACAGGTTTCGAGGCTCGCGTCGACGAATACCTCGACGAAATCGCCTTTGGGCATCAGTTCGCGCACGGCGTCCCGATCCGCGCGATACGGCGAAATGAATGAAGTGAAGACGATCACGCCCGCCTCGGTGAACAACTTCGACACTTCCCCGATCCGCCGGATGTTCTCGGTCCGATCCTCAGGCGAAAAACCGAGGTTGCTGTTCAGCCCGTGCCGGACGTTGTCTCCATCGAGAACGTACGAGAGGTGACCGCGTCGGGTCAGCTCTGCTTCGGCTGCCACTGCAACCGTCGACTTTCCCGAGCCCGAGAGTCCCGTCAACCAGACAGTGACGCCACGTTGGCCTACCAGGCGTTCCCGGTCGTTTCGATCGATCTGGCCGGAATGCCAGGTGATGTTGTCGCTCTTCTGCTCCGCCAACGCAAAACTCCTTCAGTTCCGTCCCCAAGAGAGGTCGGTATCAATAGCTGAGGTGCCAACACCCGATCCGGACAGCGTGGCTCCGCGCTCAGTTCATCCCGGCCAGTGATCCGCTCAACTTCGAGCCCCACCGGGACTCGCGATGTTAGCGGGATGACGGGAATCGGGCTCGCCCCTGAGGCCGCGAATCACCTCGATCAGACGATCGGCCACATGACCGATCTGCTCGGCATCGTTGCTCCGTCCCAGGCCAAAACGCAGCGTACTGCGTGCCAGTTCGTCGCTCAGACCCAGCGCTTTGAGCACATGGCTCGGCTCGGGACTTCCCGACGCACAGGCAGAACCCGCCGAAAGCGCCACGTCCGGCAGCGCAGTGATCAATTGGTCTGCCGAGACCCCAGGGAACGAAATACTCAGATTGCCCGGCAATCTGCGCTCGGAATGCCCATTCATGATGAGATCGCCGAGTTCGCCTGACAGCCGTTGCCACAGCAGCTCGCGCAACTCGCGCAACCGCCGCGCTTCGGCGTCCCGCTCGGCGACGCAGATCTCGACCGCTTTCGCGAACCCGACGATCAGCGGCACCGGCAGCGTTCCGGGGCGCCTTCTGGCTTCCTGCCCACCGCCGAACATCAGTGGACGGATCTGGATCCGCGGCCGTCGCTTTCGAATGTACAGCAACCCGATGCCCTTCGGTCCGTAGAGCTTGTGCGCGCACATCGACAACAGATCTACGCGGCAATCCTGAACTTCGACTGGAATTTTTCCGATTGCCTGTGCGGCGTCGGTGTGGAACAGCACGTCTCGCTCGCGACAGATTTCGCCGATGGCGGCGAGCGGTTCGACGGTGCCGACTTCGCTGTTCGCGGCCCCCACGGAAACCCAGAGCGTTCGATCCGTGATCGCCGCTGCAACCGCATCGGGGTCCACCAGCCCGGTGCCGTCCACCGGAAGAACCGTCAGGTCGAACCCATCGGCTTCGAGCGCGCGACTGGTTTCGAGTACCGCCGGATGCTCGATGGCGGTGGTGATGATGTGGCGCTTTTCTCGCGACCCACGGGCGGTTCCGAGCAGAGCGAGGTTGTCGCTCTCGGTCGTGCCGCTGGTGAACACGATCTCGCTCGGTTCTCTGGCGCCGATCGCAGCGGCGAGGCTTTCCCTCGCCATGTCGATCGCGGCTTGGGCACGCCAACCGAACACGTGGCTACTGCTCGAGGCGTTGCCGAAATCCTCGGAGTCGTACGGGGCCATCGCCTCTTTGACGCGGGGATCGACCGGCGTGGTCGCATGGTGATCGAGGTAGATGGGTGACTTCACGAGAAGGTCGGGTGGTCGTCAGGGGTGTACTGGAGCCGGCGCGATGGCCTGGGGGGTCGGGATCGCCCCGTACAGGAGCCACTATGCAGCGAACGACTCTCCACAACCACAGGTCGCGCTGGCATTGGGGTTCCCCATCTTGAACCCGGTCTCGTTGAGCGTATCCACGAAATCGAGCGTCGTTCCCATCAGGTACAGCGCGCTTTTCTCGTCGATGATGACACGCACGCCGTGCGCTTCGATCTCGGAATCGATGTCGCTGAGCTGGTCATCGAATGCGAGCTCGTAGCGGAGCCCAGAACAGCCTCCGCCGACCACTTTCATCCGTAGACCATGGCTGTCGAGCTTTCCGTCCTTCTCGAGCAGGTCGTGGATTCGCAGTGCGGCAGCTTCGGTGACTTCGATGATCGGCATGTGATGTTCCGTATGGTCGGTTCGACCTTGTGGTCGGGTCTTCGATTCAGGTGATTCAGGACCCGGTGGTGAGGACCTGGGAGAAACTCTCGTCCAACCCTCGTCCAGACCAGGATCGAACCAGGATAGGCACGGGTGGATCGCTGTCAAACCCGACGCCTCGCTACCCCTGCAAAATCAGCTCGTTCCGGGCCCGCCTAGATGCTTTCGGCCGGTCGGGGCAAGAACCTCACAAAGATCTCACGGTTCCCCTTGGGGCCTGCGAGACGGCTTTCCGCGCGGCCGACCGGCTCCCAGCCGTGCTCGGCACCGCAGGCCGAGACCTCGTCCGCCGCCGCCTGTCGAAGCGCAGGATCGCGGACCACCCCTCCTTTTCCGACCTGCCCTTTTCCTACCTCGAATTGTGGCTTCACCATCACGAGAAGCTCACAAGTCGGAAACTCACGAGCGAGCATCGGAAACAGCAGGCGCACCGAGATGAACGAGACATCGACGACGACCAGGGTCGGGATTGCATCCAATGCCGACGCCTCCAGATGGCGGGCGTTCGTTCGCTCCATCACGGCGACGCGGGGGTCCTCACGGAGGCGGAGGTCGAGTTGGCCCCAACCCACATCGACCGCCATCACCCGGCTCGCCCCTGCCTGCAGCAGGCAGTCGGTAAAGCCTCCGGTCGATGCGCCGAGATCGAGGCAGACCCGGTTCCTTGGATCGACACCCAGGTCGTCGAGAGCGCCAACGAGCTTCTCTCCGCCGCGCGAGACATAGCGACGCTCGACTCCCCGAAGCCTGAGCACAGATTCATCGGCGACGCGCGTCCCCGGCTTGTCGATCGGGACATCATCGACCAGCACCCGACCCGCTCGAATCAACGCCTGCGCTCGGGTGCGCGACTCCGCCAATGCGTCGGCAACCAATCGCTCGTCGAGGCGCTTGCGCGCAGTCACTTTCCGGGCGGCGGCTGGCCTTGCTGCGTCAGCATTTCTTTGACGGCCGCGGCGATTCCATCGCGATCGAGACCAAACTCTGCACGGATCTGTGCCGGGTCGCCGTGCTCGACGATGCGATCGCCGATCGCCAGACACCGGACCGGCACCAGCACGCCCGCCGCGGCCAATGCCTCCAGAACGGCTGCGCCGAATCCGCCAATGCCCGAATGCTCTTCGACGGTCACCAACACCGAGCAGCGCTTCGCGAGCGCAACGATCCGATCCTTGTCGACCGGTTTCGCGAAACGGGCATTCAGCACGGCCACCGAAATGCCATCCGCCGCGAGGTCGGCTGCAGCTTCCATCGCCTCGTGCGCCAGCGTACCGAGTACGATCACCGCGGCGTCTTCGCCATCGCGCATCAACTCGGCTTCGCCGATCGGTATCGGCTTGATATCGGGGTCGAGGGGCACGCCGAGACCCGCACCGCGCGGGAAACGTACGGCGGCCGGTCCGGGGTACTCGACGGCGGTACGCACCATGTGGCGCAGTTCGTTTTCGTCCTTCGGCGCCATGATCGTGATATTCGGAAGCGCACGCAGATAGGTCAGGTCGTAGAAGCCCTGGTGGGTCGAGCCGTCCGCGCCGACGATTCCGGCCCGATCCAACGCCAGCGTCACATCCAGGTTCTGTAGGCAGACGTCGTGGACGACCTGGTCGAATGCCCGCTGCAGAAAGGTCGAGTAGATCGCGGCGACCGGCTTCATCCCTTCGCATGCAAGGCCAGCCGCGAACGTCACCGCATGCTGCTCCGCGATTCCGACATCGTAGAAGCGGTCCGGAAACACGCTGCTGAATCGATCCAGACCGGTTCCGTCTGCCATTGCCGCGGTGATCGCCAGGATGCGCTCGTCGGACTTTGCCAACTCGATCAATGCATCGGCGAATACGTCCTGATACTTCGGCGGGCCCGGCTTGCTGGGATGAAACGCACCCGACTCGATTTCGAACGCGCCGACACCGTGGTACTTGAACGGGTCCTGCTGAGCGGGTTCGTAGCCGTAGCCTTTCGAAGTCATCGCGTGTACGAGGATCGGCCCTTCGCCGTTCGCGATCATCTGTTTCACGTTGCCGAACGTTTCGAGAAGCGCTTCGACCTTGTGTCCCTGGATCGGGCCGACGTACTTGAAATTCAGTGCCTCGAAGAGCATGCCGGGCAGGAAGAAGACCTTCAGCGACTCTTCGGCCTTCTGTGCCCAATGCAGCATGTCACCGGGAAGCGTACTCAGGAATTCCTTCGCAAAGCCCTTCATGCGCCGAACCATCGGTTTGGAGAGTTTGCGTGAAAGATACGATGACATCGCGCCTACGTTCGGCGAGATCGACATCTCGTTGTCATTGAGAACCACCACGAGATTCTTCTGCTGCAGATGTCCCGAGTGGTTGAGCGCTTCGAATGCCATCCCCGCGGTCATTCCGCCATCGCCGATGAACGCAATCGCGCATCTGTCGCTGTGCCCCTGATGCTGCAACGCGCGCGCCATGCCGAGCGCGGCGGAAATCGACGTCCCCGCGTGACCGGCGCCGAACGCGTCGAACTCGGACTCCGAGCGGCGTAGGAACTTCGCGATGCCACCTTCTTTGCCGATCCGGTCGAACCCCTCTCTTCGGCCCGTCAACATCTTGTGCGGATAGCCCTGATGGCCCACGTCGAGCACCAGTCTGTCGCGCGGTGTATCGAAGACGTAGTGGATGGCCGTCAGCAACTCGACGGCCCCCAGGCTCGATGCCAGATGCCCGCCGGTGCGCGACACCCTCTGGATGATCTCGGACCGGAGTTCTTCGGTCACCGTCACCACTTGTTCGCGCGAGAGCTTCCTCAAGTCTTCGGGCGATTCGATCTGGTCCAGCAAACCCTGCCCGCTCATGTTTCCCTCCGAACCGCGAACTGCACCAACTGGCGCAACGGCTCCGCCTTGTCACCCAGGTCGTCGAGTTCACGAAGCGCTGTCACCAGCAACTCTTCCGCGCGATGTTGCGCCCCAGCACGCCCCATGACCCGTACCAGCGAACACGGATCGTCCTCGCCTTCATCGAGTACATCATCTGCAATCTGGAAGGCGACGCCCGCCGCAAACCCGCAGCGCTTCAGTCTCTCTACGGTGTCAGGCGCAGCACCAGCCAGTTGCGCTCCACCCACCACGGATGCACGGATCAGAGCAGCCGACTTTCGGCCATGAATCGATTCGACGGCGGCGGCGTCCACGACCGCAGGGTCGACGCAGAGGTCGTCGACCTGACCACCGACCAATTGCAGTGAACCTGCGGCGTGCGCCAATTCGCGTGTGGCAGACAGCCGTTGTGCGGCAGTCGCTTCGCTTTCGATCGATGCGAGCGCCTCGAACGCGGCAGCCAGCAACGCATCGCCGGCCAATACCGCGGTCGCTTCGCCGAACGCGATGTGCACCGAGGGAACACCGCGTCGCTCGTCGTCGTCGTCCATGCACGGAAGATCATCGTGAATCAACGAGTACGTGTGCACGAGTTCTACCGCTGCTGCCATCGGCAGCGCGCGCTCGGGCGATGCGCCCACCGCTTCTGCCGTCGCCATTGCGAGTACCGGCCGCAACCGCTTGCCACCCGGAAACAAGACATGTCGCATCGCGGCATGGAGCGCAGTGGGGCGCTCAGAAGCCGCGGGGATCACGGATTCGAGAAGCCGGTCGACCAGCGGGATGCGATCCCGAAAGTAGGCGGGGACGTCCACTATTCGTCCTCCCCGTCCGAGTCGTCGGCATCGGGCTCTTGGAAAGGCTGGGCGATCCATTTTTCGCCCTCGCGAACGAGGATCTCGATGCGACGCTCCGCACTCGCCAGCTCGCCCGCACATCGGCGCGTGAGTTTCACTCCCTGCTCGAAATCAGCGAGCGCTTTCTCCAGTTCGAGATCGCCTTCTTCCAATCGGTCGACGATCTCTTCGAGCTGGGCGAGAGCCTGCTCGAAACTCGGCTCGCTTTCCGTGCCTTGTTCCGAAACGTTCTTTCGTTTCGCGACGCCGGGATCGTCTGCGCTCATTTGTCTGCGCTCACTCTTCTGCGCTCACCGCTGGGCTGCGATTCATTGGCGGGGGATTGAACTCTTCGACGGGTCTTCGAGAGATTTATCGATCACTATCGAAACGAGAATCAGCACTGGAAGCCGGGCGGGGGTGTTGAGAGATCCGGCGAACTCACTTCTTTTCAGTGTCGCCGAGGCCGCCAGCCCTTCGCAGATGCTGGTGCGGCTCGTTCGATGCTACCGGTGGCTCGAGCGAGCGTCAACGGAGACGGCAGCCGAACTGGTTGTTTTCAAAGGAACTTTTTCGCATCCGGAGTGTCGTCCAACGATTCGATGGATTCCACGACCGCTTCGAGGCTCGCTCGCGCGAGCCGAATCGAAAGGCGATCACCGCTGGCGATCCGATCCGCCGATCGAGCAATCGAACCGTCGGCGGCTCGGCGGACCAACGCATAACCCCGTCCGAGCACGCTGAGAGGGGAGAGTGAATCGAGCCTCCCGCCCAATCCGGTCAACCGGCTGCGCGCCTGGACCAGATGAGCATTCGCAGCGCGGCCGAGTGCACGCGAAGCGACCTCGAAACGAGCGCGCTGCGCTGCCAGGCGAGCGGATGGAGCCAACGTCCGCAGCGCGTCACTCTCCCGTTCCAGTTGCAATCGGGCGCCTCGGGTAATCGAGGCCATCGCTCGTAGCATGCGCTGCCAATCGCGGCCGAGGTGTCGGACCAGTTGCGTTCCATCCGGTACCGCGAGTTCTGCGGCTGCGGATGGCGTTGCCGCGCGAGCGTCGGCCGCCAGGTCTGCGATCGTCACGTCTACCTCGTGCCCGACGCCCGAAATGACGGGGGCAGCCGCACGCACGATTGCGCGGGCGACGATTTCAGAATTGAACGCAGCCAGATCCTCGAGCGAGCCGCCTCCTCGCACCAGCAAGATCACATCGATCTCTCCCATCGCGCTCAGTCGATCGAGGGCCGCCGCGATCTCCCGGTCCGCTCCATCACCCTGAACGTGTGTTGCACCGATCGTGATGGCTGCACTGGGGAAACGTCTCCCAGTCACGCTCAGCACGTCGCGGATGGCTGCACCCGTCGGCGACGTGACCACACCGAGATGCTTCGGCCGCTCGGGTAGCGCGCGTTTCCGTTTCGGATCGAACAGCCCCTCATCTTCCAACCGGTTTCGCAGCTGCTCGAATGCCAGCTGCAACGCCCCGAGCCCGCGAGGTTCGAGTTCGCGTACGATCAGCTGTAGATCACCGCGAGCCTCGTAAATCGACACTTCGGCGTAGACCAGCACCTCGAGGCCGTCTTCGGGATCGAACTTCAGTCGGCGCGCAGCACTCCGAAACAGTGCGGCGCGAATCTGTCCGGACGCGTCCTTGAGCGTGAAGTAGATGTGCCCGGACCGGGCGATATGCACGTTGCTGAGTTCGCCGACGATCCAGATGCGGCCGACCCGTTGCTCGACGAGCGACCGAAGGCCCGCAAGCACTTGCGCCACCGTGTAGATTCGCGCCGCTTCAGACTCGCTCATGTTTTCGCGGGAGGCCTTCAACGCTCGGGCTGCTTCTCTCCGGCATTGGCCTGTAGCGAGGGGGTCGGTTCCGCATCGCGAAGGTGTTCGAAGTAGTTCCAACTCTTCAGGACTTCCAACGCCCGGCTGAGTTGTACGTCTTCTCGATCCGGGCCTTCCACATCATCGGAGCTTTCGCCGTCGTCGGGCGAATCGTCTTCGTCCAGCGTGTCGGGCGAGGCTTCGCCCTGCGTGAAGTGCCCCTCGAGATCCGCCTCGCGGATCCTTCTGCGCGCCATGGCCGTCGTCGCGACGACGACGGGATCGACGACGATGTCCGGTGCGATCCCGACTTCCTGAATCGAACGACCCGAAGGCGTGTAGTACAGCGCGGTCGTCAGCCGAAGACCGTGGTTTCCCTCCAGCGGATACACGGTTTGCACCGACCCCTTCCCGAACGTCTGCTGACCGACGATCAGCGCGCGGCGTTGGTCCTGGAGTGCACCCGCAACGATTTCCGACGCACTGGCTGAACCCGGATTGACCAGAATGGTG
>JAJDAM010000242.1 GCA_029261905.1 Deltaproteobacteria bacterium | reverse complement strand
CTTCTTCCTTCCCTGGCTCCCCCTCCTTTACATTTTTTGGGTCTCCATCCCGGCCCCCGCCGCCGCGTCGCTGACCCACTGGCAACTTCAGAATCAAAACCCGTCGACTACCAGGTATCGATACACGGCCGCTTCTTCCCTTCGCGGCGCGAAACCGGCGGAACCGAGCGAAGTGTATTCGCAATCCAGTGACGCGATTCCATCGGATCGATGACGTCGTCGATCTCGAATACGGAAGCGACGTTCACCGCCTTGCCGTGCTCGTACATCCTTTCCACCATGCGTTCGTACAATTCGAGTCGTTCTGCGGGATCCGAAATCGCCGCGAGTTCGTTGCGGTAGCCGAGCTTCACCGCACCCTCCAACCCCATCCCACCGAATTCTCCGGTCGGCCACGAAATGGTGAACAGCGGCGCCTTGAAGCTCCCACCCGCCATGGCTTGCGCACCCAGTCCGTACGATTTTCGCAAGATGATCGTCGCGATCGGCACGGTCACGCTCGATCCGGTCACGAACATCCGCGCCGCGTGGCGGACCAGCGCCGTCCGCTCGACTTCCGGCCCCACCATGATTCCGGGTGTGTCGCACAAGAACAGCAACGGAATATCGAACGCGTCGCACAGCTGCATGAAGCGCGATGCTTTGTCCGCGCCGTCGCTGTCGATGGCTCCCGCCAGATGGGTTGGATTGTTCGCGACGATGCCGACCGGCCGCCCCTCGATCCGGGCCAGTGCGGTGAGCATCCCGAGTCCGAAATCGCGTCGCAGCTCCAACACGCTGTCCGTATCGGCGAGTGTCTCGACGACCTGCCGGACGTCATATATCCGCAAGCGGTTTTCGGGAATGACCCCGCGCAGCAAGCGCTGGTCGGCGCACTCCCAATCGTCGATACGCCCCTGGAAATACGAGAGATATTTCTTGGCTACGGAGACCGCCTCGGCCTCGTCCGCAACTGCGATATCGACGACTCCGTTGGCTCGCTGTACGTCGAGCGGCCCGACCTCCTCCGGGCGAAAGATCCCCAGCCCTCCACCTTCGATCATCGCGGGGCCACCCATCCCGATGTTGGAACCCTCTGTGGCGATGACCACGTCACAGCAGCCGAGTAGAGCTGCGTTCCCGGCAAAACAGCGGCCCGAGTTGATCCCGACCAGCGGCACGAGGCCACTCAGCCGACCAAAGTAGTGGAACGCCAGACAATCGAGACCGATCCCGCCCAATCCATCCGTGTCGCCCGGGCGTCCCCCACCCCCCTCGGTAAAGAACACCACCGGCAGTTGCGACTTCTCGGCGATCTCGAACAGGCGGTCTTTCTTGCGGTGATTCTGTGCGCCCTGGGTTCCCGCGAGCACCGTGTAGTCGTACGAGAGGACCGCACATCTCGAGTCGTCGTCGCCAAACAGATCGCCGTTGATGCCGCCGATTCCAGCGATCATGCCGTCGGCGGGCGTGCGTTCGATCAGGTGTTCGACGCTATGCCGGCGCCGTTGTGCGGCGAGCACGATGGGACCGTATTCGACGAAACTGCCCGGATCGCAGAGATCGGCGACGTTCTCACGAGTCGTCCTCTGTCCGGTCTTCCGGCGCCTGGCCACCGCATCGGGTCGCGCAGCGTCGAGCCCGACCTGGTGCCGCTGGTGAACTTCGGCGAGGTCGGGACGAATCCGATCCAGGTCGACCGGTCCGGATGCTTCCACCACCGCCCTCTCGACGTCCGACTCTTCGATGAACGCGAGGGGATACCCTTCGAACACGGCATCGCCCGGCGCGACCGCCAACCGGCGCACGGTTCCGCTCACATCTGCGGCGATGACGTGTTCCATCTTCATCGCTTCCATCACGAACAGCGTCTGACCGGTGTGGACCGCATCGCCCTCGCTGACATCAACGCTGACGATCGTGCCCTGCAGCGGCGCGCGAATCCCGACCAAGCCCTCATCGCCAAACTCGTCCGCATGCGGCTCGACGATCACCGATCCGGATTTCCCGTGTGCGAGCACTGCGAGCGGGTCGCTCGCATCGATCTGCGCGCCAGCCAACCCCGCCGCGACGGGAACCGCGGCATTCTCGATCGCCTCGTCTTTCGAATCGAAAAACAGGCGCTGATGTTCGGGCGTCGTCAACTCGGCCGCATGGTCGTCGACGAATCGGGTATCGACCCGGTTTGCAACAAAATCAGCGTGCTGCAACAAGCCCTGCAGTAGCGCGATGTTCGTCGCCACTCCCTCGATCTTGAATTCGCACAATGCTCGATACGTTCGATGCACGGCGTCCGCGAAGTCTCCAGTCGATGTGTGACCGATCAACTTCGCAAGCAGCGAATCGTATCGCGGGCTCACCGTGTATCCCGCATAACCGAACGTGTCCGTCCGCAGGCCGGGACCCGAAGGAACATCGAATACGCGGAGCGTGCCGCCGGAAGGCTTCGTCGAGCCGTCCGCGCCGATCGTCTCCATGTTGACCCGCACCTGGATCGCGTGACCCCGCGGCTGGGGGATTTCGGCCTGCTGCAAACCGAGATCCCGAAGCGTCTTGCCGTCGGCGAGCTGCAGCTGGAGACGCACGAGATCGATCCCCGTGACCTGCTCGGTCACGGTGTGCTCGACCTGGAGACGCGGGTTCGCCTCCATGAACCAGAACGCCTGGGGACCGCCACTGGCATCCACGAGAAATTCGAATGTCCCCAAGCTCTGATAGCGCGCGCGCCGTGCCATCCGCATCGCGGCATCGATGATCTGATCACGCAGTGCGAACGCAAGCCCAGGGCTCGGGGCGATTTCGATCAGTTTCTGATTGCGGCGCTGGATCGTGCATTCGCGTTCGCCGAAGTGAACCACTTCTCCGGCTGCGTCACCGGCGATCTGAACCTCGATATGGCGCGCACGCTCGAGCCACTGCTCGAGATAGAGGCCGGGGTTGCCAAATGCGCCGAGCGCCTCGGACTGGCAACGTTCGAACGCGGCATCGAGATCGGCAAGATCGTGGACGACTCGCATGCCACGGCCGCCGCCCCCGCCGACAGCCTTGATCATCACAGCCGATCCCGGTTCGGCCTGGCTCAAGAACTCGCTGGCCTGGGCCAGATCGGTTGCGCCCCTCGTTCCCGGAAGCACTGGCACGTCGCAATCGACTGCGAGTTCGCGCGCACGGACTTTGTCGCCGAACAACCCGAGCCCGGTCGCGTCTGGCCCCACGAATCGGATGCCCTGCTCGGCGCAACGCGAAGCGAATGCGGCGTTCTCAGCGAGAAACCCATAGCCGGGATGAATCGCGTCGCACTTCCCGATACGTGCGCTTTCGAGAATCTGCTCGCCATCGAGGTACGCACTCGGCCCCACGCCCTTCAGCGGAAGTGCAACGTCCACTTTGCGGGTATGCAGTGACTCGAAGTCGTCTTCGGCGAATACCGTGGCGGTTGTGATTCCGAGTTCCGACGCGGCACGCGCCACCCGGATCGCAATCTCGCCTCGGTTCGCTATCAGCAGATTCTTCATGTTCCATGCCCCTCGATCGATGCGATCCAACAATCGTCGGAACACAACCTACGTCATTCGAAGGACCCCTGCGCGTCACACGGCGTCGGCGATATCGCTCTCCGGCAGGCCATCGCGATAGACAACGCGTTGGGTTCGCAGTGCTGGGATCCGAGGCCCGGGCGTGATGATCCCGACGAGATTCAGCGGATCCGCACCGGACAGCTGTACCTGCTCTCCTTTTCGCTCGAGCCGACGAGTCTGGCGCAGCGCATCGACTGCACCGGGAAGCGCATACTGTTCGCCGACGAACCCGGTGACGAACCGGCCTCCGCGGATCGTTCCGCGAGCTTCCATACGCCTCAACGTGTACAACAGCTCGCGCCACGGCAACGCGATGTTCTCGCGGGTGAGCAGATCGCGGAAGATCACGCCCCAGCGCGCCAGCAGCTGCTCGCAGACCGCCTCGGCGAGTTCCTCGCGGTCCTCGATCTCGGCCATCGGCGGTAGCAGCGCCCAGCGGCCCTCTGCACCCACGCGGGACCGG
>JAJDAM010000241.1 GCA_029261905.1 Deltaproteobacteria bacterium | reverse complement strand
TTCGATCCTGGCGAAACTCGGATACCAGATCATCACCACCGATGAGTTCGATGAGGTGTCGGACCACTTCGATCGGCCCGACCTGCGGATCGTCGATGAGCGTTCGCTGACGAACGTCGACGACGATGGCGGGACACCGATTCCGATCATCGTATTGACCGGCCGCCATGGCGTGACCGGCGCGGACCATCGCATCGTGGGCGCTCTGAAGCGTCCGGCGGGCTTGCACGAACTGTATCGCCTGATGCAACAGGTACTCGAAGGTACGCCCCGGGCGGCTCCGCGGGTTCCAACGCACTTCCAGGCAACGGCGAGCCGAAAGGGAAAGGAATGGACGGTCGCGGTCCTCTCACTCTCGGAAGCGGGATGTCTGATCCGCACCAGCGAACCGCTGTTGCTGGGTTCGAACATTGGATTGCGGTTTACGCTGCCCAAAATCGGTAGCGTGGAACTGGACGTCGAAGCGGGCTATCAGCTGATCCCGGACGTGGGTCTGATCTTCAACTCGACGCCGGCTCCCATTCGCGAAGCGATCGCGAGCTTCGTCGAGGATGCGCTGGCGAAGATGTAGCAGGGCGGTTCGCTGATCCGGTGGACGTGCATGTGCCAGATTCCCGAGCCGGTCCAGTCGCTTCAGGCTTCCATCGCAACCTGCTAGAGCGAGCCGTTGGCTCCGAGTTCCCGCTCGAGTTGCGCCTGCCGTTCGTAGGCAGCGTCCGCTTCTTCGGTAAAACCCAGCATGTCCGCGCTCGACGCGAGCCCGGCGACCGCTCGTAGATCATTGGGTTCCAGAGAGGATGCGCGCCGGTAGGCGACGTATGCGTCGGCGATGTTCTTGCGATCCCGCTCCCGATCGGCGAGCTCGAGCCAGATCGTCCCATCGTGCGGAGCCAGCCGAATCGCGAATTCGAGGTGGCCGATCGCCCGGTCGGTGTTTCCGGCCGTGCTCTGGAGTCGCGCGGCCTGCCGCCGAAGTGTCAAATCGCGGGGGCGCGCCCGAACGGCCAGCTCGATCTCACGTGCGGCCTCGTCGAATCTTCCAGCGGCAGCGTACTGGGCTGCAATGTCGCCAGCCTGCGGTTGACTCGGCGGCCCAGCACATCCGAGCGACGCGAGCAGCACAAAAAAACATGCGATACGAGACAGCATCCGATCATCCCCCAGCTGGGATATCGGAAATTGGGCCGGCCATCGTGACTGCTTTCTGACCCGCCGCTCAGCTCACTTGACAGGCTGGCTTTCCAGGCGTTCGATCACCGCACGGACGATGATCGGCCAGGCGATCGTGGCATCGCTGAAGACCTCCGCGAAACGTCCGCCCTCGCTTTCGGGCACGAACTTCCCCCAGGAAACCCCTTCGCTGTAGTTGCAACCCGACAGCCCACCCCAATGGTCGGGCTCGGGACAGATTCGGACCGCGTACCGATACCGACGCAACGGGGACGGAACTCCCAACCGGGAGCGCATGATCTCGAGGTACGGACCGACTTGTTGGGCCCAGTTGCGCGGGACACCGCCGCCGATCGTGAAGATGCCGATCGACTCGTGCTCGCGAATTCGATCCGCGAAGTCGTCGAGGTCGAGAAACGGATCGAACCGATAGCTCGGCTTGCCTTGCCTGCGACGCAGGTGGTTGTGGATCGCCAGGTCGAGCCCGAGTTCCGAATCGGTAAAGGCCGGCACATAGATCGGAACACTCGCCGCCAGCGCGCTCTTCAAGATGGCACGTGTGGAAGTGTGCTTCTCGAGATCTCGACCCAGCAGCTGGCAGATCAACCGGCTCGATAGGGTCGTTTCATCCGGGACTTCCGCCAGCGCGCGTTGCAGAATCTGTTGGACGTCGTCGAGGTTCTTCTCGAGTTCGATGGTGTCGTACACACGATTGTATCCCTTCGCGTACAGATCCTCGTCCGGCATCCTCTTGTCGTGCTGGAAATGTACGAGTCCAGCCCCTTCGCTGAGCCCGTGCGTCATCAGGGCACCGGTCGTCACGACCGCCTGCACCCAGCCGCGGTCGATCATTTCGCACAACAGAATGCCCTGTTTCGCGACCGTCATGGCACCACTGATGGTGACGACCCGGAAGCAATCCTCGTCACGAATCATCGCTTCCAGAACGTCGGCGGCTTCCCCGAGTCTGCGACCCCCGAAGGCTGTCAGACTCATGGCTCGAACCAACTCGTCGACGCTCTGTGTCTTGCTGGGATCGAGAGGGGACAGCGGTGTCAAGCCGTCGTCGACGCCGGTGTGATACTGGCTTTCATCACGAGATTTGGACATGACGGATCCGTTCGTCTGCGGCTGGACGCAATGCGACCGAGAGCATCCGCCAGGGAGGTTCGGAGAATTGCCCAGCTAGCACAGCGCCGCCAGTTCGTCGGGTGTGTGGACAGGCAACGAACACTCGAAGCCCCGACACAGGTAGGCTGTGGCGCGTCCACCGATGGCCTCGCGGCCCAGGCGCCAGTGCGGTGAGATGGCGCTGCGAGCCGGCGTGCTGAGGATGACGGCGTCTTCGAAGCGAAGCGTTCGTCGCGCAGTGCCGGCAAGCGCCTCGGCGGTGATGGGGTCTTCGCCCGCGAAGATGACGGCCACGCCAATTCCGCGGCGTGAGGTCAACGCGGCTCGCGCGAGCGTTGGAAACGCGTGAGGGGCTCGTCCCAGTGCGAATGCATGCGTCCGGAACACGCGATCGACCACACTGCGGAGGTCGGCCCGGTCGGCCAGCGCGGCGACCCGTATCAGCCCGAGCGCGGCGAGCCCGGTCGATTGTGGGGTCGCGCCGTCGTGGTCCGTGCGCGGTCGGCAGACCAGCCGCTCTCCATCATCGGGTGAGAAGAACAGGTCTTCCTTGTCGGGATCAAAAAAGTGAACGGCGATTTCCTGCGCCAATCCCAACGCAGCGTCGAAGAATCGCTCGCCGGCCCCGGCCCGATGCAGATCGAGACAGGCTTCGAGCAGTGCCGCGACATCGTCGAGAAATGCCGGGATCCGAGCGGTGCCGTGGTCGAATACGCGCAGCGGGCGTCCGGCCGGGTCGACTACTTGTTGCAACAGAAAGTCCGCGGTCGCCGCAGCGGTCTCGATCATGCGCTGATCGGCCAGAAGGCTGCCCGCACGCGCGAGCCCCGAAACCACCAGACCGTTCCACGCGGTCAATCTCTTGGTATCGGTTCCCGGCGCGACGCGCCGGCTTCGGGCAACCCGGAGCTGTTCTCTTGCGGTCGCGAATTCGTTGCGCGAGGGGTCGCCGACTTCTCGCAACACAGTCGAGTGGTTCTCGAAGTTGCCTGCCTGGGAGACATCGTAGGCCGCGTTGAATGCCGGGGCATTCGCGTCACCGATTGCGTCCGCGACCTGCTCGGGTGTCCATGCGTAGAATCGGCCCTCGACCCCTTCGCTGTCTGCATCGATGCTGGCGAAGAAGCCGCCATCGGGCGCAGCCATTTCTCGACACAGAAACGCGACGGTCTCGCGAATCGGCCACAGGAGTTTTTCGTCTGCGGTGCGACGCCACGCCTCCGAGTAGACGCGAAGTAGCTGGCCCTGGTCGTAGAGCATCTTCTCGAAATGGGGAATTCCCCAATGGGCATCCACTGAGTAACGGTGAAATCCGCCCGCAAGGTGATCGTAGACACCGCCGCGCGCCATCGACCTGCAGGTGAAAGCGACATGGGATACGGCGTCCTCGGCTTCGTCGGCTGGCAACGCGTCTGCCGCAGCCATCAGCAATTCGAGCGAGGGCGGGCTGGGGAACTTCGGCGCATCACCGAATCCACCGTGGGTCCGATCGGCGCCTCGCATCAGGTGTCGCGCAGCCGCTATCGCGGTCGACTCGCCGATCGGTTCATCGGCCACGCCTGCAACGTGCCGGTTCAATTCACCCAGAAGCTCGGTTGCCGTCCGCTCGACGTCGTCGCGCCGCTCTCGGTAGATCTCCCCGATCTGGATCAGCAGGTCGCCGAAGCCCGGCATGCCATGACGCGGTGTGGGTGGGAAGTAGGTGCCTCCATAGAACGGAGCCCCTGATGAGTTGCAGAAGGCAGTCAGAGGCCAGCCTCCGCGGCCGATGAATCGCGTCACTGCATCCATGTAGACCTGGTCGACATCGGGGCGTTCCTCACGGTCGACCTTGATGCAAATGAAGCCCTCGTTCATCAATGACGCGATCTTCGGGTCCTCGAACGATTCGCGCTCCATGACGTGACACCAATGGCACGCGCTGTAGCCAATCGAGATCAGCAGCGGTTTGTCCTCGGCTCGTGCGCGCTCGAGCGCTTCGGGGCCCCACGGGTACCAGTCGACCGGGTTGAGCATGTGCTGGCGCAGGTAGGCGCTGGTCTCGTTCGCGAGACGATTGGGTGCCGGGCCGCCTGCTGGATTGGACAAGGCCGATCCTTCTCGGAAAGTGGATCGTTTCGGATAAGCCGCCGGAGCGCGATCGCGGTGTGGACTCGCTATCCGTTGGACACTAGCCGCTGACAGAGCCTGCAGGCCAACGAACGCTACCCTCAGATGCGGCGTCGATCGCCCTGGATCGGAGACGAACGATCCGACTCAACCAGGACTCACGCAGGCGCTCGGTGAGGTTGCCACGAAGCTGCTGGTCGAACTCGAGGACCGTCCGGCCGCACCTCGGACGACGGCGTGAAACGTCGGCGGGCACTGTTGGACGGGCCCTCGGACCGATAGAGTGCCGCGATGATTGATGTCGTTTTGAATCAGGGGCGCGACAAGTCGGTTCGCCGTCGCCATCCGTGGGTGTTGTCTGGGGCCGTTGCGAGCGTGACGGGAGGAGAACAACCGGGAGGTTGGGCGCGCGTTTCGACGGCGAAAGGAGAGGTACTCGGCTTCGGGCACTATTCGCCGCATTCGAGCCTGCGCGTGCGCATGCTTTCGTTCGGAGATCAGGTGGTGGGCGATGATCTCGTCACGGCGCGGATCGCGGCCGCAGTCGGAAGGCGACGCACGAACCCGCTGCTGTCCGGCACCGATGCGGTGCGCCTGGTCAACGCCGAAGGCGACGGGTTGCCAGGCCTGGTGGTCGATCAATACGGTGACGTCGTCGTCGCAAAGCTCGTTGCGGTGGGGATGCACGCACGCCGTGATCTGGTGGCCGATGCGTTGCGAACCGCGACCGGAGCCGCGAGCGGATACGAACGTGGAGATTCGCAAGCTGCGCGGCGAGAGGGTGTTGCGACCCACCAGGGCGCGCTCTGGGGCGAGGCACCCAAGTCTCCATTCGAAATCGACGAGCGCGGACGGCGCTATCGAGTCGACGTGGTCGACGGCCAGAAGACGGGCTTCTATCTCGACCAGCGCGACTCGCGCGATCTGGTCGAGTCGCTGGCTTCGGGGCGTCGGGTCCTCGATCTGTTTGCCTACACGGGCGGGTTCTCGGTCGCGGCGGCAAAGGGAGGCGCCGAGAGCGTCACGCTGGTGGAGTCTTCGGCAACCGCAATCGCGCTCGCAGAGGCGAATCTCGCCGCGAACGCCCCGGGGCTGTCGGCGCGGTTAGACCGCGCCGACGTTCACCAGTTACTTAGGGAATATGACGGTCAGTACGATATGCTAATAGTGGATACCCCACCGCTGTCTCGCCACAAGCGCGATCTGTCGAAGGCCACGCGTGCCTACAAAGATTCGCTGTTGTTCGCGTTGAAACGCGCCGCTCCGGGCGCGTACGTGCTGGCATTCGCGTGCTCGCATACCGTGGGTCCCGACCTGTTCGGAAAGGTCGTGTTCGGCGCATCGCTCGATGCGGAATGTCCGCTGCGGATTCTTCGCACGCTCGGAGTTCCGATGGATCACCCGGTGTCGATCGATCACCCCGAAGGTGCGTACCTGACCGGTCTGCTGCTGCAATCGGCGTGAGGTCCGCTGCAGCGATCGCCCGGGTCGCACCGCGATCCACCGCGGAGAGCGCGCAGCAATGATCGATGCGGCGGATGCCTGCGCTCGCGCGCAGGTGTTCCTGTTGGCCGAATCCGACACGCTCACGCGCAACTGCGCGCTCGTCGTTGGCGCTGGCGCAAAATCGACCGAGGCACTGGCGTGCCTGGTCGAGCCCGAGCGGGTCGCCGAGCAACCGCCGCAGCGGCAACGAATCCTCGCGACGCTCGACAACGTCGGCGCACTCGGCTCCGGACTCGCCGAGCGGGTCTGTCGGCGGCTGGCCACGGAACAACGCCCGAACGGCAGCTGGAGGGGCGCCGAGTCGCCCTCCGAAGTGAACGACGTTTTCTGCACCGGAATGATCGCGGGTTTTCTGGCAAAGACTCCATTCGTCCGCCAACGGTCGCTGAAATCGGCGGCCGACTATCTCGCCGAGATCTGGAGCCCGGACCGGGTGAAAGGGGATGCATGGGAGGCGACCGCTGCATATTTTCACTGTTTTTCATTGGTTCCCCACGAGTCGGCCGACGCGATTCTGCAATGGTGCGGGCGTGAGCTGCAGCGTGGTCTGGTCACCGGAGTCTACGATGCGGTTCGAACCGCGCGCGTGTTCGTCTGGTGTCGTGCCCAAGCGCTTCCGGGAGCCCCCCTACGTCGAGAGGAGTTGCTCGAGCGGCTCGTCAACGAGCAGTGTGATGATGGCGGCTTTCGCCGCAGCGTCGACGAACCTGTGCAAGCGCGGGTAGAACACACGTTGGATGCATTGGTGGGTCTGGTGCACCTGGCGCAAAAGCCGCGCGGGGATCGGCCGGGCTAGCGGTCGCTCGCGGCGCCTTCGTTCAACTGCACGGCCATGTCCAGATGGCGCTGTGAACCCCGAACGTCGCCCGTCGCATGTAACACCGTGGCGAGTTCCGTGTGGATTGCCGCATTCCCGGGACGGTATTCGAGTTCGATGCGGTACTGCTTGATCGACGCCGCGTGGTTGCCCTGTTTGTAGAGCGCTCTCGCGAGCCCGCGCCGCGCCTGGGCGTCTTCCGGCCGGATCTCGACCGCGATCGAAAACTCGCGCACCGCCAGGTCGAATTGCTGCAGTTTCGCATACGCCTGCCCGAGCATGCGCCGGGCCAGCAAGTTCCGCGGGTTCAGGGGCAGCACCGGTTCGAGGATTTCCACGATCGCGTCGGGTGGCCGCCGGGAGAGGGCCGCTCGAGCACGGGAGAGCGCAGCCACGACCCGGATGTTTCCCAGATTGCGTCGGCGAATCGAAGCGATCTTGGCCAACTGTCTCGGTGTGAAGTCCTCGAGCCAACGATCCAACGGGGTCAGCCCGGCTTCCAGCTGGGATAGGGTCGGGTGCTGCGCGAGCTGTGTGAACGAAAGCCGCGTTGCTGCGTAGTCGAGCACCGGCTTGTCGTCGCGGTAGATCGGCGCGTTCAAGGCAATTTTGGCGAGATCTTTGGGCCCGAGCAGCAGGCCTGCAAGAAATACCTGGCGGTCGTAGAGAGGTTGGCGTGAGTCTCCCCAGTGGGAGTAGGTCAAGTCCTTTCGAATCGGTCCGGGCTCGTCCAGGAGTTTGAGCCGATCCATCGGGATTTCGAAGCGGCTCGCGTTGGCACCGATCAACATCATCTCGGATGTGTTGTACCAAAGGACGCTGCTCTGGAACGTGTTGATGAACGTCGCGACGACCGCCGCGAACTGCTCGGGTGTGAACGCACCGATTGGAACGAACTGGGTGACCAATCCGCCGGGAGCGAGCTGAGTCCTGAGGCGCTCGTAGAAGTCCGCGGTGTAGAAGAACGGAACACCGGGTCGGGAGATCTGTCCGAGCTCCAACGAGACGACGTCATAGAGACGCGCCGAGTGGGCGAGGTAGCTGCGGCCATCGTCCCCAATCAGCCGGACGCGCGGATCGTCCATCCACGCCGAATCGAAGTGATCGCGGATCATGTCGAAGATGGCGGGT
>JAJDAM010000240.1 GCA_029261905.1 Deltaproteobacteria bacterium | reverse complement strand
CGCGCCACGTCGAGCGACGCTTCGCTTCGATCCAGCCGAGCCGAAATCTGGAGACCGGCTCACCGCGATCGTCCGAAGCACCGCGGGTGTGACTTTCGAGTACGACTGGCGGATCGATGGCCGACGCGCCGGCGACGGCTCCTCGTCGCTATTGATACCCGATGGCGCCAAGGGCAAGAACATCGAAGTGCACGTCACGCCGCGCAATGGCACCGTCATGGGTGAGGTCGTGAGCAAGGGCCTGACGGTCGGCAATCACCGCCCCCTCCTCTCGAGTTTGGTCGTCGAGCCGGCGACCGGAGCTACGATACTCGGGTCGGTCCGCGCCAGTGCGCGCGCAAGCGACGCCGACCGCGAGCCAGTCGACATTCGATTCACCTGGAAGATCAACGGAAGACAGATCGACTTCCGTGGGGACTCTCTCGACCCCTCTCATTTTCGACGCGGTGATCGGATCGGAGTCGAGGCGGTTGCGGCAGATGCCGAGTCGGTATCCGATCCGCTTCGTAGCGCCGAGGTGTTGATCGAAAACATCCCCCCAGTCATCACCTCGCGACCCACATTGCTCGCACCCGATGAACCCTTTGCGTACGCGGTCGAAGTCGAGGATCCCGACGATCGGGTGATGCGATTCGCGTTGCTCGACGGCCCACCGGGAATGACGATCGATTGGGTGAGCGGTGTCGTTACTTGGAACCCAAACGGGGCTGAGCCGGGACCGCAGCTCGTTCAGATCGAGGCAGACGATCAGCACGGAGGCCGCTTCGTTCAATCGTTCTCGATCAACGTCGCGGAAGAGTCGCCCGCGACCCAGCCGCCTGCTTCCAGCAACTGAACCGAGCCGGCTCTGCCGGCGCGCTCTGCGCTCGGCGCCCCCCAACCGACCCGCTGGCGGGGCCACAACGCCCGGAAGCCGCAAGCCGCCAATTCAGACTCCGGCGCCGCTAAAAAGCCCCATTCTGCCTGCCAATTCTCGCTGTGCGGCCGCAGTGGCTTCGCTGCGTTGACATCACTATATCGTTCGATATAACTAATTATATAACTAACGACAGGTCGAGTGACTGCTCGAACGATAGCGATCAACCGGCCCGTCTGAACCCGAACTGACTTGCCCGCTTCCGCACGAGAAACCGGAACGGCGGTCACTGCCCAAGCAAGTGGGTCCAAAGTTGGCCCCAGCTAGAGGAGCTCCAAATGATGCATGCCAGCCGACGACATCGAAGGCACCATCGCCGCGCCGGACGCCACAGCCGGGACGGTCACCCCATGTGGGGAACGGGACGAGGGCGATTTTTTCAGCGAGGCGAGCTGCGACTCGCCCTGCTCTCTTTGATCGGCGATGGCCCGATGCACGGATACGAGCTGATGAAGCAACTCGAAAGCCGCTCCGGCGGCATGTACCGCGCGAGTGCCGGCTCGGTCTATCCGACACTGCAGCAAATCGAAGACGAAGGGCTCGCGTTGTCCGAGCAGTCGAGCGGAAAACGCGTGTACCGACTGACCGAAGCCGGAACGAGCGAAGTCGAAGCAGAAGCCGACACGATCCGACGAATCTGGCGACGAGCCGACGAGTGGGGAGATTGGCGCGGCGCGACGGGCCCCGAGGTGTGGGAGATCGCTCGACCCGCCCGCCGGCTCGCCAAGGCGGCACTCCGGGCCGTGTCGAGAGCCGACGACGATATCGACCGCGTCGAACGGATCCGGGATATCCTCGAACGGGCAACCGCCGAGATTCGCGCACTCGACGATCGCGACTAACAGCGTCGAAATCGAGACCGACGGAGTCGGCGAGACCGGTCGCCTATCGGGCGATGGCCTGCCCCAGGCGATCGATCGCTTCACCGAGTGCCGCCTCGAAGCCGACCTCCCAGGAGTCGTTCTTCAATCGGGGAAACAAGATGGCGCGCGAGGAATTGACGATTCCGCCCTCGAGCCCGGCGGGCCCCGGCGAGAAACCCCGAACGGAATCCTCTGCCGTTGCGCCCTGTGCACCAAAGCCGGGCACGAGAAACAGCGCGTGCGGTAACGCCTCGCGGATGAGTTCAGCCTGCTCGGGGTACGTCGCCCCGACCACCGCGCCCAGCGACGACCAGCCGGTGGTCGGCCCGCGCAGCGCATCACATGCGGGCGCGAGCATGGAAGCGACCGCCGCGAATACCGGCCCTGTCGACAGCGCCAGATCCTGCAAGTCGCCCGAGCCCGGATTGCTGGTCTTGACCAATACGAAAATCCCGCGGCCGTTCGATTCGCACCGGTCGAGAAACGGCTGCAAGCTGTCGCGGCCCAGATACGGATGAACGGTGAGGGCATCGACCGATAGCGGTGCCATCGCAGACAAGTAGGCCTCGGCGTAACCCTCCGCGGTCGAGCCCAGATCGCCGCGCTTTCCGTCGAGCACGACCATCAACCCTCGGCTGCGGCAGCGCTCGACCACCGCTTCGAGCGCGCGCAAACCGCGCCACCCCATCTGCTCGAACAACGCGATCTGCGGCTTCACGACGGCCACGCGTTTTTCCAGCCGGTCGGCCACCTCCTCGAAGAACGCCTGTACCGCTCCAGCAGTCTCCGGATCCCCGGTGGCCATCGACCCCCGGCGAAACGCAGCCGGGATCTGGTCGAGATGGGGATCCAGGCCGACGCATAACGGGTGCGCGAGCTCGCGGACGCGCGCGATGATCTGGTCCGCGAAGTGCACGTTGTCGTGCGGGGCGACGGTCATGAATCGAACCTCTGTGGCAAGGATGGCGCCTACGACCCGCCAGCTCAAGCGCAGATCGTCTCGAAATGCGCTCTCGCGGTCGAAAAACGCGGTCGCACGGAACTGCGGCATCCGAGACCGGAGGCGTCGACGCTGAAGCACGAGACACCTGTTGCCACCGGCCTCGCTTCGAACGCTCGCACACGTGCCTGGCGGCGGGGACGCATCGGTTTCGATGCGATCCTCGCCGGCCCGGCACGATGCTCAGGACTGAGTTCAGACCTGAGTCAGCACTGCGTATGCGGTCAGCGACCCTTGGTCAGGCGGCCGACGTCGATGTAGCGTCGGATCTTGCCTTTGCTCTTCATGGCGGTTCCAACGCGGTTCCAGAACTCGATCCGGTTGCCCGTTCCCGTCTGCACGTTGACGATCATGTCGCTGACGATCGTCAGATCGCGCGGATCCTCGACGCCCTCCCAACCGGGGTACCACTCGCCTCCGGTCAGAGAAGTATCGCCACTCCAGCGCTTGTTGTGCGTGATGATCTTCCACAACTCGCCCTTCTGGTCATAAGCAAACGAATACATCGCAGTGAGCGTTTGCTTGTCGATGTAGATGTCCTTGTGGTGATACGGATGATCTTCGTTCTTCGGCGTCATCCGAACGATGATCGCATCGCGTAGTTCCCAGCGATCGTCTGCGAAGGACAGACCGTACGGTCCGAAGTTGTGATCCTTCTCGTACGGGTAGGCCTTCACCTTGGTGTTCATCGGGCCGATGATTCGGCGCTCGCCGAGGCACTGCCACTCGTATTGCGGAACGATGCCGTTGAAGCTGAACAAGTCGTCCATCGTGAAGTCAGTACCGGCGACCGCATCCGTACGCTGCGCAGTCGAGATACGACGAACACGACGCAACGTCGGCACATACACCCAGGTGTCGTCGTTCTTTGCATCGGCTTGCGGACCGTCCGAGCTCTTGTAGCGATAGCTCAGCAGCATGATCCCGCGCGCGTCGAACGGAGCGTCCACTTCGGGACCGCCTGCATTCTTGCGCTTCTCGCCTCGGAAAATGTCACCACCCTGTGTATCGAGATACTGCGGCTCGACGCGATGCGCGAGGTCTACGCCTTTCGCCGTGCCCTGGTAGTACAGCGGGAGCTGCTCGCCGCGGTCCCAGTACGAATAGAAGAAGTCCGTCTTGCCACCGGCGCCACGCCATTGGTTGGTGAAGTTCCACATGATCTTGACACCAGCCTGCGGATCTCCGAGGCAGTCGATCGACTCCGTGTCGAACGGAAGCCCGGCCGTGTAGTTCTCGAGGCTGTTGTCGGGACCGATGCGCGCCTGGCCCTTGAACTTGGCGGTCGCGTTCTTGTAAGCGTCCGCCTCCGTGTAGTCAGCCATCGTCGGACCGATCTCGAGCGACATGCCCTCATAGAAGAAAAAGTCGCGGTTGTCCCAGTACTCTTCGGGCAAGAACGGCCGAAGTTTGTTGACCGTTTCCATACCGATGATGTCGCCCTCGGCAAACGAAGGTGTAATCGCGCCGGCATCCTCTGCCTGCGCAGAGGCGTGGTCGGCCGCGAGCACCAGGGCTGCCGCTATCGCGATCGTGCAACTGATCGTGCGTATCATTTGACACTCCAAGAAATCTTGTTGGGATTCGATTCGTGGCTGGGCGGGTCTCCGACAATCGTGACGCCGGCCCAATATGCGGCCGCGATTCTGACATAGAAAATGCCACTTAGTCAAAAACAAAGTCGAACAGCCCGATATCGAAGAGAACTGAACAGATAGATAGAAGGAAGCAACCAAGCCAAGCGACCGCAGGGTTTGCTCTCGAAGCCGATTCCCAGGATTCAAACAGGTATTTCAGATGCACCGAATCGGCGCATCTGATGGCCCGTCAGGCGGGAGCGGGCTCTGCGAGTAAGTGGGCCTGCCGGCGTACAGCGCGCGAAAAGACCCGGAAGTTCAGCCAGCACATCAGCGGCAGCGTGAATGCTCCCAGGATCGGAACCACCTGTAACAGCAGGAGCAACAGAGTCAGCATTCGGAGAAACCAGCGAACGCCCAACCCCATCGCCCCCGGCACGTAGTAGCGCAGGCTCGAAATCAGACTGACGCGGTAGTACAGGATCCCTGGGATCAATCCGATCAGCGGAACGCTGCTGAGGCCGAGGCAGATCAGCATCGTTTTGGGAAGTCGCGCTTCGAGGCGCGTCAGGTATGCCTCGAGCGTCGACGAGTTCTCGAAAGCCGCGGTGTCACACTCGGGGCAGCGCTGCTGAATCCGCTTTTCGACCAATCGACTGGCACACGAAGGGCAGCGCTTGTTGGCCACCAGCCTCAGCCGGTGATCATCGAAGTCCTCGACTCTGCCGACTTTCGCGACTCCGAACAGACCGACAGGATTTGGTTGTGGCAACGAATCACGACACTGCGAACAATGGACCGCGCTCAAATGGTTGGGAGTCTGGCAATTCGCACACGGCGCCATCTGCCGTCGCTCGCGCGCTTCGAGAATCCGCCTCACGGCCACCAATCCCAGCAGCGCCGATCCGGCCAACACCACGCCAAGTACCGGAAAAAGCACGACGGCGATGACACCGAGAAAACCGATGCCATCTTCCATCCAGCTGAGCAATCGCTGCAGACCGAGTGAGTCCTCCTCATCGATCGCATCGAACAGCGCGTACACACCCCGACGTAGCGTCGCGGTGAACCAGACCAGGCTACCGATCCCGAACGACCACGTGTACGCGAACGATTGCCCAGCCGCGTAGCCGGTACTGAGCCCCTCCTGGCGGATGTGCTCGAGCAGCTCACGCGGATCACCTTCGACCAGATAGAAGCAAACCAGAAACGCGGCGATGGCCTTGAGCTGGGTATCGGTGTACCGAATCAGCTCCCGGGTCTCGGGAACTTTGGTGAGCAGCAACTCGAGCCCGGTCATTGCCGCGAGAATCAGCAGCGTGGTGTCGTCGGTCATCCACGGCGGCAACCCAGACAGCAGCCCGATACCCGCGATGTCCGCGAGGGGCGCCCATTCGGCCCCGAAGCGCGCGACGAGCGCGGTCGCCAACAACGGCCCGAAAGCCCGGAACGCGAACAGCGGAACGACGCCGAGCGTGATCAGATAAAACGAGAGGTCCATTCAATGGTGAGCGTCGCTCATCTCGGCAACTCGATCCATGCAGCGAATTCGCTGCGCGTGGGCGCGATTCTGCAGCAACACGACTGCACGAAGATCCGCGTCGCCGCTGCGTTACACTGCTGCCCCGCGAACGATGGCGAACTCGAACGACATCTCGAAACACGAGCGAATCGGACTGCTCCATCCCGGCGCGATGGGAGCGACGGTGGGCGCAGCGGCTCGACACGATGTCGATCAGGTGCTCTGGGCGTCGGAGGGTCGCAGCTCTGCCACGCGAGAGAGGGCCGCCGCAGCTGGGCTCGAAGACGTCGGGTCGCTCGAGAACCTCATCGAACGTTGCGATCTGTTGCTGAGCGTCTGTCCCCCGTCGGCTGCGGTCGAGTTGGCCCGCCGCGTCGCGTCCAACGATTTTCGCGGAACCTACGTCGACGCGAACGCCATCTCACCACGAACCATGCGAACGATCGCAGCACTGTTTGCCGCAAACACCGCAACCGTCGTCGATGGTGGACTGATAGGCCCACCGGCCGTTCGCGCCGGTACGACCGCGCTTCACCTCTCGGGTGAAGGCGCGCGTCGGGTGGCAGCGTGTTTCGAGACGGGGCCTCTGGAGGCGTGCTGCATCGATGGCCCGATCGGCGCTGCGTCTGCTGTGAAGATGGCGTTCGCAGCGTACACGAAAGGGAGTACGGCGTTGCTGGCGTCGATCTACGCGTTGGCGCGCGCGGAAGGGGTCACCGAGCCACTGCTAGCGGAATGGGAGCGTCGGCTGCCCGATCTGACCGGGCGCCTGAACGGCAGCGTGCCGGCGTCGGCCATCAAAGCCTGGCGCTTCGCGGGCGAGATGCACGAAATCGCCGACACCTTCGAAGCCGCCGGGCTTCCAGATGGTTTTCACCGAGCAGCAGCCGAAGTGTACGAGCGATTGGCGGGTTTCAAGGATGCACAAGAGCCGCCGACGCTCGACGCGGTGGCCGACCGATTGTGCAGAGACGCGGACTGACCTCGCCCCGATTCGAACACGGGGATTGAAGTTCTAGGCCGAAGCAATCAAGAGCCATCGGCAAAACGATGGGACCCGACTTCAGCGCCCCTTCGTCAGCCGGCCCACGTCGATGAATCGGCGAATCTTGCCCTTGCTCTTGAACGCGGTCCCGTTCCGATCCCAGAACTCGATACGGTTTCCGGTACCCGTTTGCGTGTTCACGATGATGTCACTCACGACCAGGTTGTCGTTGGGCTTATCGACACCTTCCCAAGGCTCGTAGAACACGCCAGTCAAGCTGTGGTCTTCACTCCAGCGCTTGTTGTGCCAGATGATCTTCCA
>JAJDAM010000239.1 GCA_029261905.1 Deltaproteobacteria bacterium | reverse complement strand
AGAAACAGAAACTGCGACGCATAACCGACCGCCGCGATCGCATCCGAGCCGAGGCGTCCGACCATCATGATGTCGATCAGGCCGACTCCGCTGACCATCACCTGCGACATCATCACTGGCCAGGACAGTTTCCAGATCTCGAAATAGCCGCCCGGGCGGGGTTCGGGGCTCGCGGACGCCTGTGTGCGCGCGGCTCCCGCGGCGAGTGAGGCGGAGGGCAATGCCGGCGAACCCTCGCGGTCTTCGGGGTGTTCGAGCGGCACATCGAGGAGTTCGTCGCGGGCTGGGCGAACGGGACGGTCTTGGCTGGACATCAGCTGGACATCAGGCGGATCGGCGTGCGCTATCGAAGCGCGGTCGGCAATTTGAACGAGACGGCTTCGTCCACCAGCGGCATCGATTCGACACGCGCTTCATCCGGTGCCAACTCGACCAGGCGCGCGACGACCTGTTCGACCAGCACCTCCGGTGCCGAGGCTCCGGCCGTGACGGCCACACACGAGGCCGTCGAAAGCCAGCCCGGTTCGATGTCGTCTGCGGATTGCACCAGGAAGGAACGCAAGCCGAGCTTGATGCCGAGTTCGACCAGGCGATTGCTGTTCGAGGATTCGGGGTCGCCGACGACGACGATCAGGTCCGCCTCGCGGGCGAGTTCCTTGACGGCATTCTGACGATTCTGTGTCGCGTAACAGATGTCGTCGTTTCGCGGCAGTTGAATCTGCGGGAAGCGCGCCTGCAGGGCTTGCATCACATCGCTTGTGTCGTCCATCGACAAGGTGGTCTGGGTGACACAGCCGAGCCGCTCGGGATTGGTGATGTCGAGATGCTGGACATCATCGACGGTCTCGACGAGCTGCATCCGATCCGCGGCGTGACCCAGCGTGCCCTCGACCTCGACGTGTCCCCGGTGGCCGATCAGCACGATGTCGTAGTCTTCTTTTGCCATGCGGGTCGCTTCGATGTGGACCTTCGTGACCAGCGGGCAGGTCGCGTCGATCACATCGAGTCCCCGCGCAGCGGCCTGCTCGCGGACCTGGGGGGATACGCCGTGTGCGCTGTAGATCAGCCGGCTGCCGCGGGGGACATCGTCGATGTCATCGATGAAGATGGCGCCCTTGGCCCGGAGATCGTCGACCACATGGTGGTTGTGGACGATCTCATGGCGCACGTAGATCGGTGCGCCGAAGCGCTCGAGCGCGATCTGGACGATCTCGATCGCCCGGTCGACGCCGGCACAAAACCCACGCGGGCTGCCCAACAGGATGCGCATTGCGGCACACTAGCAGCCCGGCCGACGCCCTCGTCGGGTTCGGCCTACCGGATGTACGGAAGCGTTCGTTCATCCGGCGCGCCGGGCGGCTCGAAGCTACAATCCGCTCCCTTCCGGTGCGCCGAGGGCATGGCGTACCGGGCATTCTGGGCTTTCTGAAGGAGTGGAGATGTCTGATCTCGAACAGTTTCGCGCGGAGACAGCGGAATGGCTGTCCGCAAACGCACCCAAATCGATCACGGGCCTTCGCGTGACCGAGTTGGAAGGCAACTGGGGCGGACGCCGCGCCAAGTTCGATCCGCCCGACATGAAACCCTGGATGGAAGTGTGCGCCGACAAGGGCTTTACCGCCCCGACCTGGCCCACAGAATACGGTGGCGGGGGGCTCGATTCGGCCCACGCCAAGGTTCTCGGCCAGGAGATGAGTCGACTGCGCTTGCCGGCGCCGCTGACCGGCTTCGGCCTGACGATGATCGGGCCCACGCTGCTGCGGTACGGCACCGAAGAACAGAAGCAGGAGCACATCACGAAGATCGTGCGAGGCCAGATTCGCTGGTGCCAGGGATACTCCGAGCCTGATTCCGGTTCCGATCTCGCGTCGCTACAGACGCGAGCGGTGCGCGATGGGGACGACTTCATCATCAACGGCCAAAAGGTCTGGACCTCCTACGGTGACGAGTCGGATTGGATTTTTGCCCTGGTCCGCACCGACACCGAAGTCAAGCACCAGGCCGGCATCACGTTCTTGTTGATCGATATGGACACGCCCGGCGTCAGTGTGGCGCCGATCAAGTTGATCAGCGGAAAGTCGCCGTTTTGCGAAACCCGCTTCGAGGATGTTCGGGTTCCCGTGCGCAACGTCATTTCCGAGATCAACAACGGCTGGACGGTCGCCAAGGCATTGCTGGGCCACGAGCGCAGCATGATCGCGGACGTATTCGGAGTCAGCGCAGGGGGGTCGAAGGCGCGGGGCAGTGTGTTGGCCGCGTTGGGTCGTGAATACCTCGACACGGACGGCGACCGGATCGAAGACCCGGTGCTGCGAGACGCGATCGCGCAGTCCGAGATGGACACGCGCGCGTTCGGTCTGACGGTGCAGCGGTCGCGAGACGCCGCAAAGGCGGGGCAGCAACCCGGGCCCGAGGCGTCGTTGTTCAAGGTCTATGCGACCGAATTGAACAAGCGCCGAACCGAATTGATGGTGAAGATCGCCGGCCCACAGGGACTCGGCTGGGAAGGGGAGGGGTTCGACGATCGCGAGCTGGCCCACACACGCGATTGGTTGCGAGCCCGCGGCAACTCGATCGAGGGCGGCACCTCGGAGATCCAGCTGAACATCATCGCCAAACGCGTGCTGGCGTTACCGGACTGATCACGGGTCGCCGAAGCCGCGGGATTCACCCCGCAGAAACCAGCCTGAAAACGAAACACCCAACCGGAGTCTTGTTGTGGAACTCGTACTGAACGAAGACCAGGAACTGCTCGCCAAGACCGCTGCGGATTTCGTCGCGGACAAGGCACCCGTCTCGCATATGCGAAAGCTCCGAGACGAAGGCTCGAACGATGGGTTCTCTCGCCCGCTCTGGAAGGAAATGGCAGAGCTCGGTTGGGTGGGGATTCCATTCGACGAGGAGCACGGCGGTTCCGGAATGGGATTGGCCGAGATGGCGGTGGTGCTCGAACCGCTGGGCCGTACGCTGGCACCCGAACCGTTCCTTTCGTCCGTGCTGCTGGGAGGCACGGCGCTCGCACTCGCTGGAACCGAGAAGCAGCAAGGCGAGTGGCTTCCGGCTGTGATCGAAGGGGATCGGTTCCTGTCGCTCGCG
>JAJDAM010000238.1 GCA_029261905.1 Deltaproteobacteria bacterium | reverse complement strand
GCAACACGTCACCATGGGATACAACGAGCGCCTGCAGATCGTCATCGACCTCATCTACGAGGCGGCGATCAAGCCGACTGCCTGGACCGATGCCGCCACTGCGCTTTCCGAGTTGTACGATGGCTCGGCGGTTCTGATCGGAATCGGGTTGCCCAACGAAGAGGGTATCGAGCCCAGTTACAGCTCGGGCTTGCAGCCGGAATTTGCGAAGGCGTATCCCGAATATCTGCTCAAGGGGCTGCCGTGGAAGAACTCCTATACACACGCATTCGCCGACCGCTTCGGACGGATGGATGAGGTCTTCCCCAATGTAGAACTCGTCGAAACCGAGTTCTATCGCACCTTTCTCGAACCACAGGATCTGGCGCCGGAGTGGCCGATCGGCCACACGATCGTGATCGACGGCGGAAGAGTGGTCGGGGGGCTCGTGGTCTATCGGCGCGTCGATTGCGATCTCGGTCCGTTTTCGAAGGACGATCTCGCGCTCGGCGACGTGCTCGTGCGGCACCTGTCACGTGCGCTTCGCGTCTGCACGACACTCAGTGGTGTGCGACATGAACGGCTCGCAATGGGCGAAGTCATGGACCGCTTGCCCACGGGCGTCATCTTGCTGAATTCGTCGCGCGAAGCGGTCGTCACCAACCACAGCGCGGATCGGATCATCGCGCAACGAGATGGCTTTCGGGTGGATGCCGGCGGACCGTGTGCGGCCGATGCGCGTGAGAACGCGCTGATGCAGAATATCCTCGCCGATGTACTCGATGCACCTCCGGGCCGCGAACTCGAGAACAGCGGTTTTCTCGCTGTAACGCGGCCGTCAGGAAAGCGCGCCTATGCACTGATGCTGACGCCGTTGATGGCCGTTCCGGTCGGTGGTCAGACGCAGGACGCGATTGCGGCCATCTTCATCAGCGACCCCGAGGCTGGCCTTGCTTCGGCTGCGGAAGTTCTCGAGACGATCTACTCGCTGACGCACTCCGAAGCCGAACTGGTTCGGCTGCTCTCACAAGGGATGTCGCTCGAGGAGGCGGCATCGGCGCGCGGTGTCGCGATCAACACCGCGAGGAGTCACCTGAAGCGGATATTCAGCAAGACCGATACCAAGCGCCAAGGCGAACTCGTCCGGCTGGTACTGGCCGGTGTTGCGTCGTTCGGTGAGGACGAGTAGCGACCGAAATCGGCTGCGCGGCCGGCGGTAGGTCGCGCCAGTAGCCCGGTTGCGGTTTCTCTCTAGCCTTCCCACTCGAAGCCGGGAATGGGCTGGTAGCGTGGTTCGGGGCTGAGGATCACGATCGGGATCGGGGAGAGCACCATATCGAGCAGGCCCATCGAGCTGCGGTAGGCCATCATCAGCGAACCCTGGATCATGCCGAAGAACCGACCGGTGACGGCCCCAGCCGGCAACTTCGCGTACTCCTCGGGCGGCGTGACGACACTCATCACCGGATCAGCGGGACTCGTGACCAAACCGTTGAAGCCGGTCAGAAAGTGGCCGCCAGTCCTCGAAAAGTAGTCGCCCATACTTTCGGTGAAATCGGAAAAGTCGGCCGCAGCGCTCGTCGCCATGCCAGTGGAGGCCAGCAGCGCAAGTGTGATGAATGTCTTTCGCGTGGACGGTCGCATCGGTCGAATCCCCTCTTGCGAAAGGTTCCATGAAGTTCTCATGCGAACTCTCGCGAAACGTCGAAATCGAAATCGCTGTTCCCGAGTCCCGATCCGAGTCCCGAGTCTGGATGTCGTGCCGATCACCTGGTCTTGCCGACCACGACGGCGGCCATTCTACCCGCTACGAGACCGAATCTTCAAGGAGCAAATGTCGCTCGAAGTCCCCCGAGGCAGCGGGGATTGGGCGGCTCATCGCCGATGCGAAGTTCCGCTATGGTCCCGGCGCCGATGATCCCGATCAACCCAAGTCGAAGACGCCTGCTCCAAATCGCCGTGCTGGTCGCGTGTGGCGCCTTCGCGTGCACGAATCCGGGCATGGTCCCGCATCACGACGAGGACTTGCCTCGGCACTGGGAAGGGCAGCACATCGATCGTTTGATCAAGAATTGGGGGCCCCCATCCACGGAGATGAAACTGCCAGATGGCGGTACGTCCTACATGTTCGAACACGCCGATTATCTGGAAGGCGAGGAGATGTACTGCTTTGCGATTTTCGTCGCCAACAGCGAGGGGATGATTCGGTCATCGAGTGTGGGTGGCAGCGTGCCGGGCTGTAACTGGATCCTGGCTACCGGAAAGCGCGCGCCCCGAAAGGGCGTCAGTCGCGATCGTCGTCCCGTGCCGCGCTGAAGGCGGCGTCGGTCAGCAACTACAGCCGGTAGCGGCGCAAGGATGGAACGCCGGCCCAGATCGTTCCCAGTACGCCCAGGCACGCGACTCCACCGGCGACCACCGAGAACGTCGCTGTCGTGAGCGCCGCGAGGAACCCGGACTCCGCCGCGCCGAGTTCGTTGGACGCGCCGATGAAGATCATGTTGACCGAATTGACCCGGCCGCGGAGCGCATCCGGGGTCGACATCTGAAGGATGACCGATCGCGTCACCATGCTGACCTGGTCGGCCATGCCCGCCAGCAAGAATGCCAACACCGAAACCGGGAATGAACGCGACAAGCCGAATAGGATGGTCGCGATGCCGAAGAACAGCACCGATACGAGCAGGGCGCGCCCGGGTCGCCGGATTGGTGGCGCGACCAGCAGCAGCGCAGCCATCAACAGCGTTCCGATCTGCATGGACGCGCTCAAGATCCCATATCCCCACTCGCCGACGTCGAGAATCTCGTCGGCGAATACGGGCAGCAGTGCCGTGGCTCCGGCAAAGATCACCGCGAACATATCGAGCGTGATCGAACTCAAGATGACCGCATGTCCGCGCACGAACGCGATTCCCTCGCGGATCGATTCCCAGTCGACCCGTGCTCGTTGGCCCTCGATGGCGGGGCACACGACCCGAGCGAGCGCCACGATCGAGATCGCAAACAGGCCGGCCGTCAACGCATAGGCGGCGGGTATCCCGGCCAATTTTGTGGCCGCGGCCATCAACACGGGGCCGGATACTGCCGCGAGATTTCGCACGTTCGAGCTGACCACGGTGGCCGCTTGAAACAGTTCGCGCGGAACCATCGCCGGCAGTAGCGCGGAACCGGCCGGGTTTTCGAAGGCCGTCGTCAACGCCAGTGCAAAGGCACTGATGAGCACGAGCGGGATTTCTGCCGCAGCGTTTGCGCTTCCATACCACAGCGCCGCCGCGGCGAGCATCGCTACCGCCTGCGAGATGATGATGATGCGTCTACGGTCCCAGCTATCCGCCAGTGCGCCCGCGATCAGCGATGCGGGGATCACCGGTGCGAACTCGACGGCTCCGAGCCATCCGAGAAATGCGTAGGAGCCCGAGGCCTTCCACAAGTGCCAGGCGAGTGTTGCATGAAGGAGTGACCGGGCGAGCGTCGCGAAGAAGCGCTGGCTGATGAAGCGCCGAACGTTCGGTATCGCGAGAACCTGGAGCGTGGCGTGGCGTTCGGTTGCCATGGGGTCCGCAGCTTGCCAGTGAGCGTTCGATCATGCCAGCCAATCCGAAGCCGACTGTCGGCCGGAGGGGTGGAGTATGGTTGGTGCGGCCCGATCACGGCGCGGACGTTTCCGTGCGACTGGGGCAGAGTCGAGCCAGCGGTCGCCGGGCATTGGACGAAGCAGGGGGCAGACACAGCCATGACAGGTCGTCGGGTCTGGATCGTTCAGCTTCTCGCTGTCTTGTTGATTGCCGCTGCGTCGTGGGCACTCTCGCACCGCCATCTGCCATGGACGTTCCTCTCTGGCGACGAAGCCGAATACGCCGAAGTCGCGCGCCGGCTCGCGGACGGTCGAGGCTTCACGACCGGGATCATCTATCCGATCGAGATCCAGTGGGGGGTGCACGATCGGCATCCGTCGTTACTCCGAGCACCGCTGTGGCCGCTGACGCTGGCGGCTGTATTCCTCTGGACCGGACCGGATGAAGCCGCCGTGATCCTTGCGTCTGCGGTGTGCCACGTGATCGCAGCCGGATTGGCCTACGGACTCGCGTTCGCGCTCGCAGGCCCATGGGCGGGACTGGCAGCCGGTGTCGCGGTTGCGACCTCTCCAGACGTCCTGCTGTATGCCCAACTCGGCGCGTCCGAAACGCTGTTCGGGTTATTGACTGCACTGTTTTTCGTGCTGGTCGCGCATCGCGCGGACGCTTTCTGG
>JAJDAM010000237.1 GCA_029261905.1 Deltaproteobacteria bacterium | reverse complement strand
ACCAACTCGTCGATCGACAAGATGGCGTCGGAGGTGTTCTTCTGTTCAGACATCATTGGCCCGGATCGATCGCGTACAGGTCGGGTTGCAAGAAAGCCACCAGCGCGCACAAGACTCCGTGGCGCGCGTATTCGCTTCGGGGCAACACACCGTCGGAGAGCCGTCCGATGTTGCCGGTGGTGATTGCGGACGGCACGTCCGTGCCATCTCGATTCGCCGAAGCAGATCCGGCGGCGCCGCGTTGTCGCCACAGCTGGTCGAACAGATCTCCGATCGGCGCACGCTCGCGCACGGCAGGCACGGAGCATGCGGCCGGGTACGCGAACGCGGACGAAAATCCGATCGCAGTGCGTTGGCCATCGGTTACGGCCGCGCAGCCAATGTTCATATGAGGATTCGAGCCGGAATCAGGGATCGGCAGAGCGACCAGGCCGTCCTCGATCCCGACGCCGAAATCGCACTCCGATGAAGCCGCGGCCAGTGACGCGCGGTTGCGCGCGCCTCGAATGATCTCTTCGAATCCGACTGGCTGGTCCGAGACGCCGCTCGCAACCGCGATCCCGTCGATCTGCACCTGTGGCGCGAAGGCAGCGAACGCGGCCCGAACGGCTTCGAGCTTCGGTGCGTTCATCGTTCCCACCCGCACGCGCCGGACATTGGACAGCCGACCGCTCGCCTCGTGCTTCAAGGCGTCGCCGCCTCTTCCAGAAACGAAGCCACGAAATCTCCCAGTGCGTTGTCGAGTTCGGTCTCGGCTCCGAATGGGATCGACTTGCACGGGCCTTCGGGCTTCCCGGTGCGGAACGGCCCAACCAGAGTGACTTCGCCGCGACTCTTGCCAACCACCACAGCTTTGTGCCGGCCTCGGCTGATATCGAACTCGACGGCACGCAGGTGTTTTTCGTCGATCCGGATCTCGCTGACCTCGACCCGGAAATGCGGTGCTCCAGCGTCGCTGACGGCGACGTGGAAGCGTTTCAACGCGCTTTGTACCCGATGCCGGATGGCTCCGACCTGGCGGCGTGCCTCCCGCAGATCCCCGGTGTGACGGCTCTCGCGAGCACCCAGCGTGCGGCCCATCTGTTCGAGCCGATCGGCCAGCTCGGAGCCCGTCTGGTTCGGGGGGGGATTTGCCATCTCGACACCTTACCGCGCCCACTGGATGCGACCCACCAGCAATCCCGCGCCGGGGCGGCGATTCAGTCGAAGGATCGGATTGGGCTACTGGCGTCGCGACGAGTTGCTAGAGGGCCTCATCGGCGGCGACCAGCGTCCCCGAATCCAACGCGGCGAGCAGCTTGTCACTCCGCAGCCGGAATGTGTCCTTCGCGTCGGCCGGAAGCGGCGGGCTCGGCGGGCTCGCGATCCGAGCCGGGTTCACATACTTGCCATCCTTCGCGACCCGGAAGCAGACATGCGGACCGGTCGCCAGACCGGTCTTTCCGACATAGCCGATGACTTGTTTCTGGCTGACCTTCTGACCGAGCCGCAATCCGCTGGCATAACGTGACAGGTGCGCGTAGTACGACGTGTAGCCGTTCTTGTGCCGGACCTTGATCAGGTTGCCAAAACCGCCCGCGCGCGATTTGTGAATCACTTCACCGCCCGCGACAGCAAACACCGGCGTTCCCTGCGGCGCCGCGTAGTCGATGCCGTGGTGCGGTCGAGTGATCTTGAGGATCGGATGCCGACGTGCGGAGGAATAGCGGGAGCTGATCCGCGAGTAGCGAAGCGGTGCCATCAGAAACTCGCGCTCGACCGAGCTTCCGTCCGGTCGGTAGTAGCCCCCTTCGCCCTCTTCACTTTCGTAGTAGACGGCTGTGTGCTCCCCGTTCTTACCCGAATAGCGCGCCGCCAGGATGCGACCGGGGCGGACGAAGACCTCCTCGCCCGAGTCGTCGACTCGGAACAGCCGCTCGTAGAGGATCCGGTACTCGTCGCCTACCTGCGCCATCGTCGAGAAGTCGACATCGTAGGAGAACACATCTGCGAAATCGTCGGCAAGCTGCGCGCTGGCGCCCAGCCCCTTGATCGAGCCATACAAGCTCGTCGCCACGATACCGGCGAGCATCGCCTGGCGCGGTGCGAGTTTCGTCTCGCTTCGGTTGACTTCGTATCGCCCATCGTCGTCGCGAACCAGGTCGTAGTGGATCAGATTGGTGATGCGGTAGCGGAATGACTCGACCTCACCGTCTTCGTCCAGCACGAGTTGGTACGAGTCTCCGGCGTGAGACAGACGGAAGTCGAAGTAGCCGCGCATCTCCTGCGATATTCGGTTCGCGACTTTCGCAGAGATATTGTTCGAAGCAAGCGAACTGGCGAGCGTATCGCCGTTGCCCAGTTTTCCGATGGTCAGCCGGCTGAAGGCGGCTGCTTGCGTGGCCGGCTGTTCCCCCGCTCCTTCGGCGTCAGCCAGGGCCACGGGAACATCCGCAGCGGATACCGGCGCATCCGCGGCCGCGACGGCTGCAACCTGTTCCTCGGGTGCGGACTGGACATCCGCGGATTCGGGCCCGGCCTCGGACACGGACTCGGAACCCGAGTGGCCATGCGGGGTCGACGAATCAATCGCCGCGAGCGTGCCGAGCGCTTCGACGGGATCCACTGACGTCGGCGAATCGAGTTCCCACAACGCAACGCCGATCAAGAGACACACTCCTACACCGATGAGTGATAACGTGATCGAAGAAGCGCGCCTGCTGAACGCTGGACGAACGATTCTCATCTGCTAGCTCAACCCCCCGGTTTGGCCTTGCGGCGCCATTGATCCACTTTCGGCACCCGACCGCGCAAGGTAAATAACTCATTCTGGCATGGTGATGCGACTAGACTCTGTGCGAAGTCATTTGCCGGCAGCCCCCTCGGGGACTACGCTTATTCGATCGAAACGGACCCGACTGGGATGACCAACCACCACAAGGGCGCA
>JAJDAM010000236.1 GCA_029261905.1 Deltaproteobacteria bacterium | reverse complement strand
GAGCAAATGGGCGACGCCGAATATCCGTTGATGAAGCGCATCCCGGAGGCGGCCAACGTTTCAAGACTTGGCGTTTGATGATAATCGCTTTTCGAATTCGGCAACGCAGGATCCATTTGTACCGACGTACTGTTCCACGATTGATCGTCGGCGAGAATCAGTACGATGTTGGGAGGTCGTTCACCAGGCTCGCGTGCCTGCGGATCGGCGCCCCTCGACCAGGAAACCTCCTGGTACGGACCCACTGGGACGCGTCGCTTGACCGCGATTGCGATCCCCTCGAGCAGGATCTCCATTCGATACACGTAGGCGAGCGACCCGACCACCAGGATGCCCGCAAGGATCCCGATTCCCCATTTGGCGCCTCGACTCATCTGGTCCCCCTTCTCTGAGTCGGGCGTGCCTGGCCCGATCAGCTGGTGTTAGGCGATGTAACCCGCGTGCGTGGAGCCGTGAGGCTCAGCGTCAATCCAGAACTTCCTGCTCGATCGTGTCGCTACCCGCCGGCAGGCGGAAATGCATCCCGTCTTCACCCACGATCACATCGAGTTCGTCGCCCGCGTCGATGTCGCGCAGGAACAGCCACTTTCGAATCGGCGAAGGGACTGCGGGTACCAGATGTGTGAAGACGAGCGTGTCGACACCTGCCGCACGTGCCAATGTGACCGCTTCGCTTGGGCTCGTGTGATAGTCGAGGATGTCACTGGCCAGCCTCTGCAGGCGTGGCTGTCCGGCGCGCCCCATCGATTCGCTTGCGTTGGCGATGAGATCTTTCAGTAGCGCCTCGTGGATCAACAGGTCCGCCCCGCTCGCATTGAGTTCGAGGTTGCTCGATCGGTCCGTATCACCACTGATCACGACCGAGCGGCCCTTGTACTCGAAGCGATATCCGACGGCGGGTTCTACGGGTTTGTGATCGACCGCAAACGCCTTGACGACGAGTCCTCCCCGATCGAGGACTACTTTGCCCTCACCCTCGACGGTGGGGATCGTGCGAGGAAGCCACGCCGACGCGGATCGCGGCAGGTTCTCCAGCCCGTGGTGCGCGACGCGGTAGTCGTCGTCGAGCAGGTAGGCCTGCCGGAATCCGCTCACTACCTGCACGACGCCCTCCGGTCCGTAGACCTCCAGTGGACTCGTTCGGCCCGCGACCCAGCTTTGCATCGCCCATTCACCCAGTTCGCCGATGTGGTCGGAGTGGAAGTGCGTGAGGAAGATTCCGCCGAGATCTCGGGTCGGAATACCGCTCAGCTGAGCGACTTCCTGGGAGCCCGGACCCACGTCGACGACCCAGACCTTTCCGGCAGCCACAACGATGGTGCAAGATCCCGCGCTCGTCGGGTCGGGAAGCGGCGCGCCCGTACCACACAGAAAAACGTGCATCGCGTCATCGCTCAGCCAGTCGCGGTGAACTCCGTCGTTCTGGCGTTCCCAAGCCTGCTCGACGACGGCGTCGACGATCGCATCACAGCCAAGGGATGCGAAAACAGCGAGTGCGATTGCGGTGAGTGCCATTCGATTCTGAATGCGGCGACAGTTCATTTGGGTTCCCATTGGTCTTGGACGTGGTATTGTCACTCGGAATGACAATACCCGATTCGGAACCGAAGACAATGGATGGACGACAGGCTCGCTCCCATCGCACCCGCGCGGCAGTCGCAGAGGCCATGCTCGACTGCATCGAGGACGGCCTGCTACGCCCTTCGGCCAAGCAAGTGGCCGAACGTGCAGGGGTTTCGACCCGCGCGGTGTTCCGTCACTTCGACAACATGGAAGCTCTGCTCGAGGAAGCTGCCGAACTCCAGATCGAGCGAGTCGTGAGCCAGCTCCCGCCTCTCGTGACCGCCGGCCCACTCGATCGACGAATCGATGCGCTGATCCTGCACTCTGTTCGCCGTAACGAAATCACGGGACCGGTCCGGCGTGCGGCTCTGCTCTCCGAGCCCTTCTCCAACGTCATACGAACGAGGTACGCATGGATGCGAGCTACCGCACGACGACAGGTCCGCTCGGCACTCGCTCCCGAATTGAATGCGCTCTCCGAGGCCGAACGCAGTGATCGAATCGTCGGGCTGAGAGCGCTGCTCTCGCCGAGCTTCTGGGACGAACTACGGCGACATGACAAGTTGTCCGTCGCCGCGGCGAGTCGCGTTCTGCGCAGCGCCGTTCAGGCCCTGTTGCGACCGTAGGACGCGAGCACTGGGCCCGCGCCACGCGCGTCGAGCCCCTGATGGTGCGCGGAGCAAGCGGGTTCAGTCGCGCGATCGCCCGAACAGGCCCAGAGCGTTGGCCCAATAGAGAAGCGTCATCAGTGATGTCACGAAAGCGGCGACGTATGTCAACGCGGCCGCATTGAGGACCGCGCGAGCACCGTCGAGCTCTTCGTCATTGACGTAGCGTCCGGAAAGCGCGGCTAGAGCACGCCGGCTGGCATCGAACTCCACGGGCAGCGTGACGAGCGTGAATACCGTGGTGGTAGCGAAGAGCAGCACTCCGACCCACGCGAGGGTCGAGCCGAGTGCGGTCGCCATGCCACCGGTAAAGAGCGCCGCAATGATGATGAAGGTCGAAATTCCGCCGCCGGTATTGGCGACCGGCACCCAGGCGGAGCGAAACTTCAGCGGCGCATAGCCCTGAGCATGCTGAATCGCGTGCCCGACCTCATGTGCCGCAATGCCGAATGCAGCCATGCTATTGCTCGAGAATACGGGTTCGCTGAGCCGCAGGGTCTTGCTACGCGGGTCGTAGTGATCCGTCAGTTTTCCGGCGACCGGTTCGACGCTGACGTCGCTGATTCCGTTGTCGGCAAGGATACGTCGCGCGATCTCCGCGCCGGTATAGCCTGAACGGGTCGCAACCTCACTGTACCGGCTGAAAGCACCCTTCACTTTGGCGTTGGCCCACAGGCTGAGCAACATGCCGGCGCCGATCACGATCCAGTAAATGGGGTCAAAGATCATGCTGTTTCATCCTCGATATTCGGTTTCGTTCTTCGGGATCCGCCCGACGTAGCGCATGCACGCACCGATGATGGTGCCCAATATCCACAATCGAACGGGGGGCCACTACATAGAGGTCACTACAGATAGACACCGCGCGGCACGCGTCCAGTACCAGGCCGCTCAAAAAAACCACTTCCGGGGGTCGCTCGGTCCCGGGGTCACGCGCCCAGAGCTATGACGCCCGCGGCACTCGCTTCGAGAAAGCGCTTCAGCGTGTTTTCTTCCGTCCGGATATCTCCCAGCACGGTGTTGTAGCGGTGGGCGGGATCGTGGAAGGGGAGCTGCTCCATTTCGCCAAACCAGCGCTGAATCTTCGGGAAGCCCTCGAAGTCGAACAGCGCCGCCCACCGAAGCTGCGCGAGTTCTTCGTAACACGCGATGTCGGCAATCGTCGCATGCGACGTGCACAGGTGGGTCGAGCCATCCTGGAAGAAACCTCGTTCGATCAGATCCGCGACGTGACGGACGCAGCTGCGCCCGTTTTCGAGCTTGTTCGGGTCGGAGATCCTGGATTCGATGGGCGTTCCCTTCATTCGCTCCGCGAACGCAACGGTCACGAACGGCGCCATCAGCTCCAACGTTGCACGTCGTGTGAAGTTGTGATGAAAGTGGAGATATTGATGGACTCTCGTTCGGGCGGAAAGATCGGTCGGAAGGAGGTCGTTCCATCCATGCTTTTCGCATAAGTAGATCAGGATCGCCGGCATCTCGTAAACGGCGAAAGTCCCGTCTTCCACGGTTGGGACCTGTCCGGCCGGATTGAGTTTGAGAAGCGGCGCATCGGGGCCCATGCCGTCGATTCCGAGAGGCTTCAGCTCAAAGGGAAGCGACTTGATCATGCACAGCCAGTACACCGCCCGGGAGGGCTGGCTGGCCGGCGCGCCATGAATGATGAGCGGTGCGGAGGGTGGGCTCACGATGATTCCGCACACCACGCTAGCGCGAATCGAGCCGCCGCCGCATCTCGGAGCCGACCCGCGCGCAAACGTGCAACTCACCGGCAACTTCGTCTGCAAGGTCGCTTGCGGCGCGCCGCACCCTCACGCCAACGGCGGGATCAGCCGATGGGTTTTGCGATGGATCCCTTGATCGTTCAGACGGGCATCGCCGGGCCTCTCGTGTTCGCCCTAATCCTTCATACGGCACGACAGCGTCAGGCGAACGCCATACACGGAAATCTGTCAGCTTTGCTGGCAATGATCCTGCTCTGGATGATCGGGATGGTCGTCGGATCACCCGAGGCCGCCTCTCCGCTTTGGACGACGTTGTTGCTCGTGCCGCCATCCTGTTTCATGGCTCCGCTGTTTCTGCTGTTGATGCTCCGCTACGCGCGGATCGAGGTATTCGAGGAAAGGCCGGCCGCCCGCATGGCGTTGATGGCGCCTTTCTGGTTCTTCATGCTCGCCTTCTTCACGAACGATCAGCACGGCCTGATGGCGGACTCTCGCGCGCTGGTTTCCAACGAGGCCGCGATGTCGAACGCTGGGCCGCTCTTTTGGGCTTTCCAGGTGTGGAGCAACGGCGTCGCGGGTCTCGCGTTGTTGTTGTGCGTCCGGATCGGTTGGAAATCCGGTTCTGCGACGGAGCGTCGCAGCATGTGGCTATTGTGCGCGGCCGCGGTGGCGCCCCTCACAGCGCATCTCTCCCACATGTTTCGGTTGATCCCCATCGATTACCCTCTGACGCCAGGTTCGCTCGGGCTCACCGCGGTGCTCATCGTGGCCGCGATTCAGAAATACAAACTGCTCGACGTCCAGCCGATCGCTCGCCGCGACGTGGTCGAGGCATCCAGAGACGGCGTGATCATCGCAGACGTCGACGAGATCGTGGTCGACCTGAACCCGGCGGCTGCGATGCTGCTCCATACCAAACGCGAAGCAGCTTGCGGTCAGCCGTTGGAACAGTTGCTCGGCGAACTCGGTGCACCAGACCCCGAGAAGTACCTTCCGGCGATGCTGGGCGCCATCCGGCTCGGACGGACACCTCCTCGCGGAGAGATCGAAACGCGCGAGGGCTTCGTTCTCGAAATCAGTGCCGATCTCCCGAGCGACTCACGGGGGCGTCACGCCGGCTACTTCGTGGTGCTACGCGACCGCAGCAACGAGCGGCGAGCAGAACGCCTGCTCCACCAGAGCCAGAAGCTCGAGAGCGTAGGAGTGCTCGCTGCTGGAATCGCTCACGAAGTCAACAATCCGCTTTCTTTCGTGCGATCGAACTTCGCACACCTGAAGCATCTGTCCGACCTCGTCTACGACGAACTCTCCCTGCTGCCACGCAAGATCGCCGAAGAGCTGCGGGATATGCCCGACGTGATCGAGGAGAGTGTCTCGGGACTGGATCGCATCCAGTTGATCGTGCAGGGCCTGCTCCGTTTTTCGCGCATGCCGAGTGGGCGTCGGGTCAAATGCAATGTCAACGACGTAGTCCGCGAGGCCGCACATTTCGCTTCGCTCGATCGAAGCGCGCCCGCGCTGCTCGACGTGGAACTCGACGACCTCCCGGAAGTCGACGCCTCGCCCGAGCAGCTGACGCAGGTGTTCCTCAATCTTTTCCTCAATGCGAAACACGCGCTAAAGGGGACGCGCGATCCCTGCATCGTCGCAAGCACTCGCTCATGCGAAGGTTGGGTGGAGGTGCGTGTCTTGGACAACGGACCGGGTGTCCCCGACGACATTCGCGACAAGGTCTTCGATCCCTTCTTCACGACGGGTGCACCAGGCGAGGGGACCGGTCTCGGCCTGACGATTACTTTTGATATCGTCCGCGAACACGGCGGCACGCTCGAGCTGGAGACGCCCGCAGAGGGCGGCGCCTGCTTCGTGATTCGACTGCCTTCGAGTGAGGCACAAGAGCGGGAAGCCGCTTGAATCCTTTGGGTGAAGTCGCGCCCGCGGTACCTTCAATTCAGCCGCCACCAGCAGTACGATTCTTGCAGTAGAGCTGTTGCATGACGGCGCTAAGTGAGCTGTTACCGTGTGGGGGTGCCGATGAAGGCCCCGCAGCGGCGCCACATTGAAAACGACGTCTCGCCCGAACGGGAGCGTCTGGAGCCGGACGAGGTTCGCTCGATCCGAGCCGATTGCGCGCAAGCGCTCGAACAGGGGGCGCGGCGACTCGTCGAGTGCAGCCCTCCGCGCGTTGGCAGCGGGGCGGTTCGCTTCGCCAGGAATGGTCCGACCTTGTATCTCGGGTTGCTGGGCCAGGCTTTTGGTTTTCTTCATCTGCATGAGCGCAGCGGGAAGTCCGAACAGCTGGAGCTTGCCGAGGCGTATCTCGAAGGGACCGCGCGCGCGATCGAACGCGCGAGTTTTCCACCGCCCGAGCAGTGGCTCTCGTTCCACGCAACGAGTTCATGGTCTGCGATCGCTGCGGTCGTACAGCATTTGATGGGCGACCCGGTGGCGTCCGAACGACACCTCGCCAATTACAGGAAGCTGGCGATGGCCGCGGCGAACCCCGATTACCCCAGTGAGGATCTGCTCTGGGGACGTGGGGGTTTCTTGTTCGGCGCGGCGTTTCTGAGAGCACGACTGGGCGCCGACAGCATCGGCGCCGAACTGATCACACCCGCACTCGACGCGATGATCGCAACTGGCCGTCGGCTCGCATCAAAGCATGCTCACGAACTCACACCGGGACCGAACGGCAAAACGCCGCTGCTCTACATGAACTACAACGCGAGCTTGATGGACCATTTCGCTGGCGCGATCATCGGAAGCCGCGTGGCTTTCACGCAGTGGATCGCGAGGCTGGGTGCGAAGGCCGTTGCCGCCCATGAGTCGTGGTCGTTGGATCTTTCGCACCGCTACGACCTGTCGCTCGTACACGGTCTTCCCGGGAACCTCTACTTGATGATGCAGTACCCAGATTGGCTCAATACGCACCCGGATTCGAAGCGCGACATCGTCGCGTCACTCGATTGCCTGACAGACTACCTGGACGCCGAACACGGCATGTTGGAACTCTTGCCGTCGCCCCGTTCCGATGCCAGCCAGAAGCGCCGACGCAGCGGTCGCTTTACCGAGCGCGTGCATTGGTGCGGCGGTACCCCCGGCATGGTTTTCGTGTTCAGCCGCGCCTTCACGATCTTTGGCCACGCCAGATACTTGGAGGCAGCGCAGCGTGCCGCCGACCACGTCTGGAAGCACGGGCTGGTCTGCAAGGGCAACGGCATCTGCCACGGAATCGCCGGGAATGGTTATGCGTTCTTGGCGCTGTATCGCGCAACCAACGACGAGCGAGCCCGCGATCGAGCGCTCCACTTCGCGAAGCAGTCTCTGAGCGAACGGGTCGTGCGCCAGCAAAGACCGCCCGATCGACCCTGGTCGCTGTACGAAGGTGCGATGGGAACCCTGTGCTTCTACGCCGATTGTCTGGACCCGATGAATGCCCGCTTTCCGGGTTTCGAAGTCTGAAACCGCCCACGGCGGAGGGAGCCGTCTCGCGAATACGCGACTTCGATTCCCAGGAATGTGTTTGGCACGAATCGTGCTTTGCATGCAGGTCAGGCAGGCAGCGATCGCCGCGACGGCGAGTCGTACGCTCAAGAGAGGAGGTGTGTGTGAGTACCGCCGAAACTTCGAGTGAAGGGGAATGGGCATCGCTCTGGAAGCGGGCCTACCGCGTTCTCTGGCTGGACTCGCGGCCTTTCGAACGGGTCGAGAAGGACCCGCGGGGTCTGTTGCCGGCAGCACTGATCGTCGTAGCTGCGGGGGGCAGTCGCGGGCTCTACGACCTGGGGGCCGGGACGGGACCGGGGTTCGCGGCGAGTCTTGCCGGTGCAGTCGTTTTGTGGCTGCTGGCGACCGGTCTGTTGACCAGCGTCGGTGTTCGTTGGCTACACGGAACCACCGACTTTTACGAGATGCTTCGAACGCTGGGTTTTGCGGCGGTCCCATTGTGGCTGCTCGCGCCGGCCTCATTGCTCGAGGGCTCTGCACATACCGCTGCCGGTGTCGTCGCGCATCTATGGGCGATTGCGGCGGCCGTGGTCGGCGTGCGGCAGGCGCTCAACGTCGAGCTGGGGCGGGCACTCGTGGCCTGTGTGCTGGCACTGGCTCTGGCAATCGGGCTGCTGTTGTTACTTGGCGCGCCCGAAGCGGCAGTGTGATCGCATTACTGGGATTCACGCGCAGGTGGCGCACGACGCACGCAGATCGATCGAGACCGGACCGCTCGTGCCGTCGTGGCGATAGAACGCCACGCCCTTGCAGTCGAGTTGGCGGGCGCGCTGGATCCAGCGAACGACCGTTGCCGGAGTCGGTGAGTGATTCACATCGAGATGTACAGTCTTCGATACGGCGCCGTCCACCCAGCGTTGTGCAGTGGCCTGCATCGCGAGCTGGTCGTCGGAGGAGATTTCCCAGGCGCGCCGGAGCAGCGCCTGGTTCGCTTCGGATAGGCCCGGCAGTTCAGTGTGGGGGCGCTCGGCCGCGAGTGCTTCGAGAACGCCGTCGCGATTGGAGCAGTGAGTTTCCAGCCATTTGCACAGCCAACGATCGCTCCAGAAGAGTTCGCCGTGGTCGCTCTGTAGTGTGACGCACGGCGCCAGAAAGGGTTCGATTCCAGGCGAGCAGCCGGCCAGCAGCCGAAGGGTGCCCGTGGGCGCCAGCGCGCGAGTGGTCGCGTTGCGTTGTCGCGGGCCTCGTTCCCACGCGGGGAAGGCGCCGCGTTCGGTGCCGAGGGTGAGGCTGGCCGCGTTGGCCCCATGCGCGATCCGCGCGAGGATTCGATCCACGTACTCCCTGGCTTCCGGCGAGTCATGCGGGAGGCCACGCAGCAGCAGCAGGTCCGCAATCCCCATGATGCCGAGGCCGACCTTGCGAGTCTGCAGCGTCGCGTGAGCGATTTCTGCATCTGGCCAACGGTTCACCGTCACCGCGTCGTCGAGAAAGCGCACGGCCTCCTGCACGGTGCGCGCGAGCGCGGCTTCATCCAGTTCACCATCGCGCGACAGAAGCGCTGGCAGGTGAATCGATCCCAGCACACAGCTCTCACCCGACAACAGCGGCTGTTCACCGCATGGATTGGTTGCGCGCAACGCACCGAGCGAGGGGGTCGGGTTGTCCGCATCGATCCGGTCGACGAAGAGCAGGGTCGGGTCGCCGACGTCGAGAATGCTCTCCGCGATCTCGTGAAGGAGTGCGCGCGCGGCAATGTGCCCCACGACTGCGCGCTCGTACCGCAGTTCCCAGATTTCGTCGTCTCGCGCAGCACGCAGCAATTTGTCGCTCAAGGCGATCGCAAAACCAAGTTGCGGGAAGTTCCCCGGTGCATCCCGCTTGGCGCGGGCGAACTCGACGATATCGGGATGATCGTCGCGCAGGATCGCGAGGTGCGCGCCGGCGCGGCGTCCCGCCATACCCATTACATGCGCCGAGCAGGCGAAGAGCTCCGTGAACGCCACTGGCCCCGGCGAAAGTCCACCGGATCGTGCGACCGGCGTATGGCGCGGACGCAGTGCGGAGAACTCGACTCCGATGCCGCCGGAACCCTGTTGGATGCGCGCAGCTCGGTGGAGGCTGCCGTAGATCGATTCGAGGGAGTCTTCGAGTTCGAGCGCGAAGCACGCGGCCAGTTGTCCTCCGCGGCCCGCGTTCGCCAAGGTGGGAACGCTCGGAAGAAAGAGTTCTTTCTCGATCAGGTTGCGGAATCGATCCCGCCACTCGTCCCGAGCGTTGGCGTCTTCGGCCTCGGCCACCGCACCCGCCACCCGCTCGGCCACTTCTGTCAGGGATGTCTCGCCGGGCGCCGCGACTTGCGAAGCGAGGACCGCGGACCGTGCGGCTGCGGCATCAATCGTCTCCCGGTCGGTCAAGGGGTCAGCGCTTCCACTGGACGCGCAGCAGATTACCCCCGTCGGTGTACTCGTAGCCGAGGTCGCCTTCGTACGCGGCGTGGATGGCGTCTCCGATATTTCGGGCAAGCCCGGCATCGGTCGTCGTGATGACGATCGCGCCCTCCTCATCGCTGATCGCCATGATGCGTTTCAGCGCGTGCTCTTTTTTTTCGCGCACCTCGATGTTGCGGGCGAGGCCCAGAATCTCGTTCCGGTGCTCCTGAGGGAAGTTCCCGGAAAGGTTCAGCACGCCTGCCGGATAGTCGTCCTGGATTCGGCGGCACGCCGGGCAGTGTTCCCGGTGGGCGTCCACGGGTGGTGCGCCCCACATCCAGCGGCCCGCGCGAAACATGGCGCCACAATCCGGACAGGCGGTCGGATCAGGCAACTTGGCACCCGTCTGGTACGGGTCGTGGTCCCGTTCGCGAATCAGTCGATCTCTTCGTCCGCCGCGGAATCCGCCTGGGGTCTCGTTTCTACTGGTCATACACCCTCCCGACTATCGAAGCCGTTTGTTCGGGGATCAGTTCTGAAAGCGGCCGTCTTCTGCGAGGGCCTCCTTATTCTGCAAGGGATTTTGCAAGGGGCGTGCCGGAGGCGTCACCGAGCGAAAGGGTGGTGCGCGGTACGCTTCTTGCTTCTCGTGCACCGGGGACTGGTTTGGAGTCCATCCAGAGCGCAGAGAAGATTCTCGTCGGGGCGCGTTGCCCCAACACGGCGGGATACCGATCGGCTTCGATCCCGTGGGAGACCGGATGAAATTCGCGATCACCACCGGCACGGCGCTGCATCCCGACGAATCCCGAGTCGAAATCGTCGAGCGAAAGGGGTTGGGCCATCCAGACACGGTCTGCGATGCGCTCGCCGAAGAACTCTCGCTCGAACTGTCACGCTGTTACCTCGATCGCGTCGGCAGGATCCTGCACCACAATGTCGACAAGGTTCTGCTGGCCGCAGGCCTCTCGACGCCGCGTTTCGGCGGCGGCACTGTCGACGAGCCCATGCAGATTCTGCTGGCGGGTCGGGCGACGCTTGCGCGTGACGGTGTCGACATCGGGCTGCTCGAACTCGCAGAGGGATCGGCGCGGCGATGGCTCTCCGAGCATCTGCGTGCGCTCGATGTCGAGCGTCACGTCGTGGTGTCCAGCCTGGTGCGAGCGGGTTCCAGCGAACTCGTGAGTCTGTTCGATGACGAGAAGCGCGAGCGCCCGGCGCTGGCCAACGATACGTCGATCGGTGTGGGCTATGCGCCGCTCAGCGAGGTAGAGCGTGTGGTGTTGGCGGTGGAGCAGCACCTGACATCGGCCGGAGCACACGTGGCAGAGCCCGCGCTTGGTGAAGACGTCAAGGTGATGGCGGTGCGCGATGGTGACGCGATCGAACTCACGATCGCCTGCGCGATGATCGACCGGTCCTTGGCCGACATTGCCGCCTACGCGAAAGCCAAGGAGCACGCTGCCGAACTCGCGCTGCTGGCGGCACGGCAGATCAGCGCACGGCCGATCTCTATCCAAGTGAACGCGGCCGACGACCTGGCGGCCGATCGCGTCTACCTCACCGTCACCGGAACATCGGCCGAGGCCGGAGATGATGGACAGGCCGGCCGCGGAAATCGCGCAAACGGGCTGATCACCCCCGGACGTCCGATGACGATCGAGTCCGTCGCGGGAAAGAACCCGGTCAGCCACGTTGGGAAGCTCTACAACCTGACCGCGGGTTTCGCGGCGGAACGTCTGGTTGCCTCATTGCCCGACGTGCGCGGGGCCGAGTGTCGGATGGTGAGCCGGATCGGTCAACCGATCGACGAGCCGCAACTGGTCGAGGTGCGACTCTCGGGTGGTGATGCGAAGCGAGGCGGCGGTCTCGATCCCGAACTGGACCCCGAACTCGACCCCGAACTACAGCGAGCCATCGAGCGGATTGTTCGCGAGGAACTCGCGCTGCTTCCGCGGCTTGCGGATGAACTGCTTCGAGGTGATGTGAAGTTGAATCGATGGCCGATGCGGGAATGACCGATGGCCGCAGCGGCGATGTTCGGGCTGGAGAGCGATCCGCGATGCTTCGGCGGATCGACGAGATTTTCGCCGAGACCGCTCGGCAGACCGGAATCGCGGACCTCGACGGGCGGGTGCGCTCCGCATTCGAAAGCGTTCCCCGACATCGTTTCGTATCCTCTGCCGCGCAGGATTTCGCCTATCGGGATAGCGCATTTTCGATCGGCTACGGCCAGACCATTTCGCAACCCTTCATCGTCGCGCTGATGACACAGCTGGCGGAAATCTCCGACACTGCGAAGGTCCTCGAAGTGGGTACCGGTTCCGGCTACCAGGCCGCTGTGCTCGCGGAACTCGCACACCAGGTCTATTCGATCGAAGTCGTCGCCGAGCTGGCGTCGGCAGCGAGCGCGCTGCTCGCTGAATTGGGATACGACGACGTCCAAGTGCGCTGCGGGGACGGATTTGCAGGCTGGGCGGAGCATGCTCCGTTCGACGCGATCCTCGTTACGGCAGCGACACCCCGGCCGCCACCACCGCTGGTCGAACAGTTGGCTCGAGGCGGTCGAATGGTCCTTCCCCTCGGCCGTCCCGCCGAGACTCAGGATCTGGCTCTGCTCACGAAGGACGACGACGGCGAAGTCAGCATTCGATCCATACTACCCGTCGTGTTCGTTCCGATGATTCGGAACCGAGCCTCGAACGGGTAGCGGCGGTCCCTTGCGAAAGGCGTGACGCGTCGCAGCCAATCACGAAACTCGGCGGCTCGATTGCGCTGTCTAGCCGCCTTCCTCTGATGCACGAGCACAGGCTACGCACAAAGTTGTACCGGGCATCGCGCGCAGCCGGGGAATCGGGATCTGGCCATCGCAACGATCGCAGACGCCGAGGCGTCCCTGCTCCGCGTTGTCGAGGGCTCGATCGATTGCCGACAGGCGCTGGACCGCCAGGTCGTCGAGTTTTTGCGTGAGTCTCACTTCGCCGATATCCGCGGCAGAGTCGGTCGCTTCGGTCGGGTACTCGTGGAGCGATTCCGATAGCTCTGCCTCTACATCGTGCAGGGAGTCGAGGCGACCGGAGATGCGTTCGCGTTCTGAACGGAGCTGGTCGATCAGGATTTCGTGCTCG
>JAJDAM010000235.1 GCA_029261905.1 Deltaproteobacteria bacterium | reverse complement strand
GCGCTCTCGCAGCCTGTCTGCGGGAGACGTGCTGACTGCACTCCACCGCGAACACATCGAAGTTCCCGGCGGCATCATCGAGAGTGGACGGATCGAGTACGGGGTCAAGACCGATGCTGAATTCACCACGCTCGAAGGACTCGAGCGACTGGTCGTCTCGCACCGCGGCACCACCCCCATTCATCTCGGCGATGTCGCGCGTGTCGAAGACGGCTCGCAGGACGTGCGCGTGGTCTCGCGCTACAACGGCGTCACCACGGTCGGGATCGGTATTCGCAAGCAGAGTGGCGGAAACTCGGTTTCGATCATCGACGAGGTGTACAGCCGACTCGATGCGATCAAAGAGTCGCTGCCCGAAGGACTCACGATCGATTCATCGGTCGGATTCATCGATTTCTCCGCTTCGATCCGCGAGGCGGTTGCCGAGGCCAAATTCACGCTGGTGTTCGGCGCGGCCTTGGCGGTCTTCACGGTGTTCGTCTTCTTGCGCCGCACGAGGCCCACGCTGATCGTCGCCGCGGCGATTCCGATCTCGCTGATCGCGAGCTTCGGACTGGTCTGGCTGTTCGGCTACACGCTGAACACGATGACGCTGTTGGGCATGACGCTGGCGGTCGGTGTCGTGATCGACGATGCAATCGTCGTGCTCGAAAACATCGAGCGCCATCGCGAAGCGGGTGAGAACGCTCGCGAGGCCGCGAAGAAGGGCACCCGCGAGATCGCTTTCGCCGCTACGGCCGCAACCGTATCGGTCGCCGCGGTGTTCCTGCCGGTCGTCTTCGTCGAAGGCATCGTCGGCAGCTTCATGGGTTCGTTCGGGCTGACGGTCGCGGGTTCGGTGATGATCTCGCTGTTCGTTGCACTCACACTCACACCGATGTTGGCCGCGCGGATGGCGCCGCCCAAGGAACGAAGCCATGGCAGCATCTACCATCGACTCGAGGTTGGATTCATCGCGATGGAGAGCGGCTACAAGCGAATGCTCGACCTCACGCTGGCGCACCGCGGCAAGACCGTTCTCGTCGCACTCAGCACGGTCGGCCTTTCGTTCCTGATCGGGTCCGACCTGGATACGGAGTTCTTCCCTTCGTCCGATGGCGGCATCTTCTTTGCCCAGATCGAAGCGCCTCCCGGCAGCTCCATCGACGCGACACTCGAATATCTGTCCATGGACGAACAGTGGATGCTCGAACAACCCGAGATCGCCGGCTTGTTCTCTGCGGTCGGTAGTACCGGTTCGAGCGGCCCTTCGCTTCCGAATCGCGGCATGATGTTCGGATCGCTCAGGCCGCGCGATCAGCGTGAACGTTCCGTCCAGGAGATCATCGCGCTGGCCCGCGAGGAACTCGGACAGATCCCCGGGCGCATCATCCGGGTCTTCAACCCCGGCTCGATGATGCGAGGCGGCAGCGGCGGCTCGTTCGAAGTGCAGCTGCGTGGAAACCTGCCTCTCGAAGAACTCGCCGAGCTGTCGGACCAGATGATTGCTGCACTCGAGAGCCGCGGTGGACTCGTCGACATCGACAAGAGCCTGAAACTCGGCTTGCCGGAGGTCCGCGTCGTTCCTGACCGCGAGAAAGCGGCCGCACTCGGCGTAGACAGCCAGACCATCGCAAGCGAGATCCAGCTGATGATCGGCGGGATGGATGTCGGCGTCTTCAAAGAAGCGGGACGCCGCTTCGACATTCGAATGCGGCTCGAAGGCGCAGACCGCTCGGATCCGGAATCGATTCGGCAGTTGTATGTGCGATCCAAGAGCGGCGACCTCGTTGAACTCGGAAACGTGATCAACACGACGCTCGGTGCCGCTCCTTCGGCAATCACCCGCACGAACCGCCAGCGCAGCGTCACGATTTCGGCGAACCTGGCCGGCAAGACGCTGGGCGAAGCGATCACGGATTCTCAGGAAATCGCGGCGCAAATCCTACCGCGTGGCGTCAAGCTCGAACTCGCCGGCCAGGCGCAGGACATGATCGAGAGCGCTCGACAGTTCGGCGTCGCCATCTTGCTCGGGATACTCGTGATCTACATGGTGTTGGCCGCTCAATTCGAGAGCCTCGTCCATCCTTTCACCGTGATGCTCGCTTTGCCACTGGCAATCGTCGGCGCGCTCGGCGGCCTGTGGATTGCCGGCGCCACCATCAACCTGTTCAGCATGATCGGAATCGTGCTGCTGTTCGGTCTGGTCACGAAAAACTCGATCTTGCTGGTCGACTACGCGAACCAGTTGCGCGCGCAGGGAATGGACAAAGTCACCGCGATGAAGACAGCCGCCCCGGTTCGCATGCGACCGGTGTTGATGACCGCCATTTCGATGATCTTCGGCGTCTTGCCGGCTGCGCTCGGCATCGGACCGGGTGCCGAGAGCCGAGCTCCGATGGCAATCGCAACCGCCGCCGGAATGTTCTCGTCGACATTGCTGACCTTGCTCGTCGTTCCGGTCTTCTACCTGTTGTTCGACGACGCTGCCGAGTGGATCTCCGGCAAGCTCGGTCTCCGAGCGCCGAGCATCGATCCGATCGAAGAGCCGCAAGCGGTCAGGTAGGCCCCACCAGGACTCCCGCGCAGGCGTTCCAGCCCGCCGAGTGCTTCAGTCTGGATGCGATTTGTTTCGCGGCATCATTGCGGGGGTCCCGACGACCCCTCGCTGGCGATCTTCTCGAGAGAGTCGCGGATCGCGGGGGCTCGCGACGACATCGCGCCGTGCGGGATGACCGTGTCATCCGTGTCGGCGGAGATCTTCCAGAACTGTTCGGCCGCGTAGCGATCCCAGTAGGCCGGCGCCTTCGAAACTTCGTACCCAGCGGCTCGTGCAATCCTGAGCCCGAGTTCGTCCGCCTTCGTTTCGTCCGTTGCCTCTCGCATGCTGCCCAGAATCTGGTGGCCCATTTGGTGCGATATCGCGATCGCCAGTTCGTCGTCGTCCCGCACGAAGCGAAGTAGCCCCGTCGGGACCTCCATCTCGGTTCGGTTCGCGTGGTAGCCGGTATCGGCCGAGCTGCTGGGGACGATCAGCGTCCCCTGTTCGCATCCAACCTGGCGACTCACGGAAACCTCGAGGGTATCGTCACCCCGCCCGATCTGAAATGAGAGATCGCCGGCTCGCGAGTCCCGCATCCTTTCGAACACGTTCTGGGTCTTCTTGATTCGATCACCATCGATTTTCAGGATGCGATCCTTGAGCTGGATCCCAGCGAGGGCTGCCGGCGAACCCTGGGCCACCGCGAAAACCGTCACATCGTCACCCACACCGAATGCAGCTTCCGCTTCCGCCTTCTTTCCGCGCATGAAGTCCTGACGCCGCCCAACACTCGCCCCGAGGACCGGTGCAATGTGCTCGCCGCAGATTTCCTTGCCAGCGATGGCGAGCCGATAACTCACGTCCTGAATGCGGGTCTGGTCGGCACGCAAACGCTCGAGGGCGTCACCCCGAAGTGCCTGCTGGTGCTTTTCGAGTTCTTCCTCATCGACATCGGGCCGCTTCAGGGACAGGGAGCCCTGGTTGGGTTCGAGCGGCAACCCTGCCAACTGCTTCTCCGCTATTTCTGCGAGGACTGCTCGCAGCTCGAGCGAGCGCTTCGCCGAAGTCGGATGCCTGTAGAACCCCCAATCGATGAATGCGTAGGGGTTGCTTCGTGCGAAGGCGTCCCAAACACCCGGCGCCTTGGAAATGTCGTAGCCGGCACGCGCTGCGAAGTAGAGCCCGAGATAGTCGGATTCCGCCTCGTAGCGCTTGCTCCCTCGCGGGCTCCCGGTGTGTCCGAGAACCATGTGTGCGAACTCATGCCCGACAACGACCGCCAACTGATCGTCATCGGGAAGAAAGCCAAGGATGCCAGAATAGAAGTAGACACCTGTCAGTCTGCCCCAACTCATCGCGTATGCGTTGATCCGAGGTCCGAATTCAAAGTGACCCGGAATCGAACAGCCCATTTGGACTTCGAGTTCGAGGGTCTTCGGCACTCCCTCCCGCTCTACTTCCAAGCGAACGATGTCGCTGTCGGCTTTCCCCCGCAGCAAGTCGAGACGAACACGCTTCTTGATCTTCGTTCCGTCAACGGCTTTCACGACGTCTCCGGGCAGCAGTCCGCCCCTGGCGGCGGCCAACCCCGGCACCGTCGCGAGCACCCGTGGCTCGCTGTCGAGCTGATAGCGCTCGATGGTGGCTTCCACGAACGGTTTGACGAAGTCCGCGTCGGGGTATCGATCGTCGATCGTGCGGTGATCGATTGCGAAGACGCCGATCACGGGGGAGACCTTCTTCCCACAAAGATCCGCGCCGGCAATTCGGATTCGATCCACGATCCCCATCACTCGGGTCTGGCCTTCGATCATCAGATCGAAGGCCATGTCGTTCAGCCGACGCTCTTCAGCTGATTCGTCCGCGTTGGCCGGAATCACGAATACCAGCGCAATCAAGATCGCCGTGCGAAATATACGGGGCATGGTGTCAGTCTACTGCGTTGGTGAATTTCCGCTCAACCGACTGGTGTTGGCGCGCCTCTATTACCCGGCCCCACCGGTTCAGCCATTCCGTCCAGCAAGATCGGATCGTGCGCGGTATCGTTCGCCATCTGATCGTACGGGAGCCCGGGTGACTGATTCTGTTTCTCCGATGCGTGTTCCGACCGCTTTGATCGTGGCGCGAATTTTGACACTCGCCCCTGTCGTTCTCGCCTTTCCACTGGGAATCGCCGCCGTGTTCTACGCGGGTATGGACCGCAACGCCACGGCGGACGCGATCGCCTGGGCCTATTCCATCGGTCTTTTTTCCGCGTTCTCCACCGCATTCTGGCCGCTTCCCGGCCTTCAGAAGTGGAGCTTCGAGCGGCGGGTTTTGTCGGCTGCATTTCTGTTCATGGTGATCTCGTACGGGACGCACCTCAGTTGGGAACTGGGCTGGTTGTTGCTCCACGATCAGATGGCAGAACTCCGTGATGTTCCCTGGGCGTACGTCTGGTGGGCCTACATCGACGGAGGTGATCTGCGCTACGCCACGGCGCCTACCGCGCTGCTCACCATCGAAGTGTTGTCGGTCATCAACGGAGCGATCGGCGT